>JBOHJQ010000006.1:0-70138 GCA_050728655.1 Methylocella sp. | reverse complement strand
CAGCCGATCTCAATGTCAATTTCGGCGAAGGCGCGCTCGACGAATTCGCGCACGCTATGGGCATCTCCCGTCGCCAAGACATAATCGTCCGGCTCGGGCTGTTGCAGAATGCGCCACATGCCATCGACATAATCCCGCGCGTGTCCCCAATCGCGCTTAGCATCGAGGTTGCCCAAAAACAGCTTGTCCTGAATACCCAAATGGATTGCCGCGACCGCGCGCGTGATTTTCCGCGTCACAAAGGTCTCGGCCCTGGTAGGACCTTCATGATTGAACAGGATTCCGTTCGAGGCATGAATCCCATAGGCCTCGCGGTAATTGATCGTGATCCAGTAAGCGTAGAGCTTTGCGGCGGCATAAGGCGAGCGCGGGTAGAATGGCGTCGCCTCGTTTTGCGGAAAAGCCTGCGCCTTCCCATACAGCTCCGATGTCGAAGCCTGATAGAAGCGGGTTTTTTTACCAAGGCGCAGGATGCGGATCGCTTCAAGAAGGCGAAGTGTGCCAAGCGCGTCGACATTCGCGGTATATTCCGGGGTCTCGAAACTCACCTGGACGTGGCTTTGCGCGGCGAGATTATAAATTTCGTCAGGCTGAACCTCCTGAACGATGCGAATGAGGTTCGTCGAATCGGCGAGGTCGCCATAATGCAAGAGAAAGTTAACGCCGGCCTCATGCGGGTCATGATATAAATGATCGACACGGCCGGTGTTGATCAATGACGACCGCCGCTTCACGCCATGCACGATATAGTCCTTTGAAAGGAGGAGTTCGGCGAGCAGAGCACCATCCTGCCCGGTAATGCCGGTGATCAAGGCCACTTTTTTTGAAGCCATGCGAGACGAAAACCTCAAACTCGCGCCCAGGCGAGAGCGGACGTGGTAATGTTTCGTATACCCCGTTTGCGGCAGAACCGGAAAATCCTGGCGCCGAAGGCCGCGAAAATGATCGGCCCCGGAGCCGCGCAAGCGGCTCGAGCGCGTGCGGACTTTGCCGCGAAAGAAAGCTTGCGCCGCATCCGTGAATTGTTTGCATGGCGTGGCATTTGTTGGGCGTGACGTGTCTTTGCATGAGGCGCCATGGCCACGCGATCGGCTCACGTGCGGGCGATCGGGCGGATGCCTTCGCTGTGGCGGGGCGCGAAGAGCTTGCGGCCGCCGCGGCTCGTGGCGTCGTCGCGCAAAACCGGGTGGGCGACCCGCGGCCAGCTCGATCCCGTATGCAAAACCCCGCGACCACCTCGGGGTCGCTCAGGCGATGTAGCCGGTGCGCCGCCGCGTGCGCGAACCGCATGAGTACCGCGAGGCGGGTGGCGGCGGCGATGCGATCTGTTCGTGGCGTTGCTCTCGTCGCGTGGACTCAGCCCCCCGAGCCTACCGGCTCTCGGCGAGCAACGCCGCTCGTCGCATTTCAACAAAGACCAAGCCATCGCCCAGATCTGCCACTGGGCGCCATTAGTGCTTTTCAGCAAGATCCAGTGTTCCTCGGTGCAATATCAATGCGGCGGCGCAACGTTCGGGACCTGGTCGCGATTAATTTGCTAATTTTCATTACACAATTATATTGGGGCGAATGAGCCGTATGGGAAGGAGCGATGAAGATGAATAAACTCGACCGGCCCCGCGAAATCATAGAATATTGCCTGAATCCCCTTGCTTTATCCACCACAACGCCGGAGTACCAGGAAGTCTATCGACGGCTTGAGCATGTGATAAAAACCTTGCAGGTAATGGCCGCCAGAGACAAAAGACCCGTCGCGATCGACTTTTCCAACATGAGAACGATCAATATCAATGAGGTCGCGCATGGCGACGACGCCTAAGTAATACCGGTCTCCTTTCCGCCCGGATCGATTACGCGTGCGAACCTTACAGTATCGCAAATCTCTTATGATGTTCGCGCGGCTCGCAGGCGGTCGGCATGTCAAGGCGACGGACCGCCACGCAAAGTTGTCGATCTGGCCGCGACCGGAAGCTGCGCCGTTTGGTCCCACTGCCGCAAACGCCGGACAGACAAACCCTCGTCGGCGAAATCGAGGCCCTAGCGCAGCCGCGTGTTTCCCGAAACCACGCTGAATGCCACGTTTGTGGTTCTGCCACGCCGATGCCCGGCGTGTCCGGTCCTGTGCCACTGGCCATGTTTCGCCCAGCTGTGCCTCGCCCAGCTATGTCTGCTCGCGTGGCGGCGACCGCGACGCGACTCCCCCGCCATGGCCACTTGGGCATGGGCGTTTGCGGTTGCTGCCTCGGCGTCCTCCCTATCCGCGACCACGCCGTCTCCGGCGGCGCCGTGGCCGCGGGCGAGCGGACCAAACAAGGCCAGGCACCGATTGTAGGCGTCCGCTGCCTGAATTTTTTCGCAGTCATCGATGCTGCGCGGCGCGGCTCTCGATTGCGCGGGGGCCGCGATCAGCGCGGCTACGAAAATGCCGGTCAAAATGCATCGCATGGGTTTATCCTCTTAGACTCGCGCCGGTTTTCTTCGCGACCTCGGCGACGATCTTGCCGGCTGCGGCGTCGATCTCGGCCTCGGTCAGGGTTTTGTCGCGCGGTTGCAAGGTCACAGCTATCGCGACCGATTTCTTACCTTCGGGTATGCCCTTGCCTTCATAGACATCGAAAACGCCGACATCGGCGACGAGCGCGCGTTCGGCCGAAGCGGCCGCCTTCACGATGTCGGCCGCCTTCACGGTTCGGTCGGCCAGGAAGGCAAAGTCGCGTTGCACGGGCATGAACTCCGAAAGTTCGAGCTTCGGTTTGGTCTTTGTGGAGCGCGATTTCGGCGCTGGTATGTCATCGAGGAGCAACTCGAAACCGGCGACCGGCCCCTCGGCGCCAAGGGCTTCGAGGTGGCGCGGATGGATCTCGCCAAATGCGCCAATGACATTTTTTGGCCCCAATTGGAGGGTGGCCGAGCGGCCAGGGTGAAACCAAGCCGGTCCGCCGGAAATGAGCTGCAAACCGCGGGGTGGCGCGCCGAGCGCCGAAAGAAGCGCGCAAGCGTCGGCCTTGGCATCGAAGAGATCGACCCCGGCGGACGGCATCGACCAATGTCTCCCGGTTCCTTTTTCTTTCGCCATGCCGCGCCGGATCGCGCTGGCCGCGATCTTCTGACCGTCCGCGGCGTCACTCAAGAAAATTTGCCCGACCTCGAAAAGCGCCACATCGCCATGGCCTCGGTCGGCGTTGCGTTGCGCCGCCGCGATCAGACCGGGCAGCAGGCTCGGCCGCATGTCCGAAAGCTCCGCGGCAATCGGATTGGCGAGCGCGAGAGAAGAAGCGCCGCCGCCAAACATCAGCGCGCGCTGGCGCGAAACGAAGGACCAAGTCACCGCTTCGACGAGGCCGTTGGCGGCAAGCGCCCGTTTGGCGCTCCTCACTCGCTTTTGCAGCGGCGTCAGCACGGGTCCCGCGACGTGTTGGCCGTTCGCTTGCGGCAAAGGCGCGGACGCAACCCGATCGAGCCCCGCGATCCGCACGATTTCCTCGACGAGATCGGCCTTGCTCTCGACATCGGGCCGGAACGAGGGCGCCGTCACCACCACCTCTCCGGCAGGCCCAGCCAAATTGGCGAGCTCGAATCCAAGGCTCTCTAGAATGCCGGCCATTTCGGGACGCTCGAGTTCCAGCCCCGTCAGCCGCTCCACCTCGCTCCAGGGAAACACAATGCGCTGGCATTGCCGCGGAATTCGCCCAGCAAGGGTGATTTGCGAGACAGCCCCGCCGCAAAGTTCAACTACCAGCTTTGTTGCAAGCTCAAGCCCAGGAAGGCAGAACGCCGGATCGACGCCGCGTTCAAACCGGTAGCGCGCGTCCGAATGAATGCCGAGCCTGCGTCCGCTGCGGGCGATATTGGCCGGATCCCAAAGGGCCGATTCGATCAGCACGTCCGTCGTCGCCGCGTCGCAGCCCGAGGCTTCCCCGCCCATGATCCCGGCGAGCGATTCGACGCCCGCTTCATCGGCGATAACCACATTGTCCGCGTCGAGCTTATAAGTCCGGCCATCGAGCGCGGCGAGTTCCTCGCCCGGCGTCGCGCGGCGGACAGTAATGTTCCCCTTCACTTTTTTCGCGTCGAAGACGTGCAGCGGCCGGGCACGGTCGAAGGTGAGGTAATTGGTGATATCGACGAGCGCATTGATCGGCCGCAGCCCGATCGCCTTGAGCCGCCGCTGCATCCAATCGGGACTTTTCCCATTGCGGACGCCGCGCACGAGGCGCAGCGCGAAGGCTGGCGCGAGATATGCGTCCTGTGGCGCGAAATCGAGCCGGACCGCGACCGGGCAAGGAAATCCGCCCTCGACCGCCGTCACGGCCTCGCTTTTTAGCTTGCCGAGGCCCGCCGCCGCGAGGTCGCGGGCAATTCCGAATATACCCGCGGCATCGGGGCGGTTGGGCAAGAGATCGATCTCGATAAGCGGGTCGTCGAGCGATGCCCATCGCGCGTAAGCCGCGCCCACCGGGGCCACGTCCGGCAGATCGAGAATGCCGTCATGGTCATCGGACAATTCGAGTTCGGCGCCCGAACAAAGCATGCCGTTCGATTCGACGCCGCGGATAACTCCCTTGCCAAGCGTGATTTTCTTGCCGGGAATATAGGCTCCCGGCGCGGCAAAAACCGACTTCATGCCGGCCCTCGCATTGGGGGCGCCGCAGACGACCTGCACCGGGGCGGCGCCCCCGGCATCGACGAGACAAACCCGCAGGCGGCCGGCATTGGGGTGCGGCTTCGCCTCGACGACGCGGGCGATGACGAAATCCTTGAGCGCGAGAGCCTTGTCGTCGACGTGCGCGACCTCGAGACCAATTTTGGTCAACGTCGCTACGATCTGGTCGAGGGTGGCATCGGTCTCGAGGTGATCCTTGAGCCAGGAGAGGGTGAGTTTCATTGCAGTCCCAAAAAAGCGGCGGGCTGAAGCGGAACGAAACGCCTTTCACCCCACCCGTGATTCTCGTTTCCCGGTTCTAGAGCTTTTTCCGGCCGAGAGGGAATTCTTGTCCAAAGCGAATTTGGGCAAAGGTTTCAGCCGCAACGCGAGTCAAGCTGGGCCATTGCCGCCTAGGTTTGCCGGCCATGATCGGCCGCGGCTTGGGTTCCTCCAAAAGCGGCGGCGGAATTTTGGACGAGGCGAATGCAGCAGGCTGTATTCGGCCCGTTCCCCATAACGAGGGCACGGCTGGGATCGCGCCCTGCCTCCCATGCCGGCATTGACGTCCGGCGCCGGCATCGCCGCGCCGGCCTACCGTTCTATCGCGGTCGCCGCGTTTTCATCCGGGCGCTTGCTTGTGATGGCACCAAGGCGATGCGGTGGCCTGTCCTCGAACCAATCCCGCTCTTAAGGACCACGCCGGAAAAACTCACTCGGCACGCCGCAAACTCTGGCGCGAGTCATCTTGGTTTTGGCCGAGCCAGATTTTCGTGCCGAGCTCGGCGGAATTGTGAACATCGAGAGTCTGATAGAGCTTTCTGGTCAGATCCGTGACCGAGGTGAGTTGGATACCGAGCTCGTCCGCGATCACAGGTTTCGGCTTGCCAAGGGCGAGGTGAATGCCGACTTTCGTCTGCGTCGGGGTCGCGCCGCATTCGCGCAGGATCCTCGCGGCGTGAGCGATGGCATGCTCGCGCAGCTCGACCGTCACCGCGACGAGGCAGGATTTCGGGTCCTTGGCGACATCCGCGACGATTGCACCCGCCGGCACGAGCCATTTCGCTTCGAGCGTGACAACGCCATAGGCAGTCGAAAATTGTGTACGCGGTGGATCGCCCAAACTACCGGTCGTGGCGCCGATGATGCGCTGGAGAAGATTCAAGATTGGCGCCGGGAGCTTGTCTCGAATTGGCACGTGGCGCGTGAAGTTGGCAGGCTCTCCAACAAGAATCGTGCGCAGATATTCGACACTCGCGGTCTGGTAGACAAGCCTCGCGTCAGCAGTCACGATCAACTGACCGCTCAGCACGGTTGGTCCTGCTGTCCGTATTGGAGCCTCATTTTCCTGGCGCGAGTCACCATAGGGAGGCCGCCGAAACGCATGTGCGAGCCAAGGCCGCAACCGGTCGAAGCGTTGAACGTCACCCACCGTGAAGGGGCTCGCGCTTCTTGGACGCGAGAGGGTAACAAATGCAATAGTCCGGTCCGCGTCGCCGACCATGGCGCTTAGAAGCCAACAGGAATCGAGCGGCGCCTCGATATTCCGATAATATCCGCTTTCCAAATAGCCTCGGCCTTGCCGATGCAAGCTCCAGCCGATGGCCACGGCGCGGAACGCGGGGAGCCAAAGGGAAACGGGGGCCACTGGATCATCCATGAACTGCCACAAGCGCTCCCGGAATAACGGGACCATCGCAGGATTTTCCGTATAGGCGCAAGTTATCGTGGCATCGGACGCCAGAAGAGCGAGACGCGACCAGCCATGCGGAATGATCTCGTGCAGCAAAGGCGTGACAGCAACCATCGCGCTCTCGGGCTTGAGGCCGAGGCAGCACAAGGTCTTGAGATGCTCGACCGCTCCCACCGGTTCCTCTCCAAGGCCGCCGCGTTGCTCTGAACAGCACCAGCGCCGCCCCAAGCACAGGGAAACCGATGCGGTGAGCGGCGTGTTCAATGCCCGATCACGACTTGAACGCCTATGTGCCGGATCTCAGCGCGACTCGGCGGGTCTCGATTTCATAGGGAGGCTCGAGATCCGCACGCGCTGCCGTGGTCACGTTGCGGACAGCGGATTGCCGCGCTCGTGTTTGGCGGCGCGAACGACCCCACGCTTCACAGCCGGTCCGCTCACGACAACAGCGCGGCGAAGAACGGGTTTACCATGCGGCCGTCAGGATCCATTGCCTTCATCCGGGCAGAAAAGTCCTCCCATCGCGTGCCATAAGCGGCAGTAACATACCGCCTCTCGACAAATGGGCTCTGGTTAAGCAGCGGAACACCATTCCTCTGATACGCAAATTCGTTGAATTCCTTGAGGAACCGATCCCAGGCCGCTTTGTCGGTGCAAGCGTGGATCGGATCGATGGAAAACATGTCGCCATCGAATGTGTAGGACAGGAGCGAGCTCGTATCCTTCCGGATAAAATAGGAGCCCAGTTGCATGTTGCAGCGAAAGCCATATTGTTTGAAGTGCCGGTCGGCGAACTCCACATACTCGCGTAGAGTGCTGAGCCATTGCCGGCGCGGGAATGCCCAGAACGTGAAAACATATTTGGCTGAGTCCGGCGTGCTCCTGTAATCCACCGTCTTGTCTGGATCATACAAGGAAAAGCCTCCGGCGAGGTGAAGCGCCGAATAGATCAGGTTGGTGGTTGCGAACCATCCAGAAAGTGTCAGGTTTTTGAGAGGCCTCGTTGGCACATGGAGATCGATGAATCGTCCGGTACGCGCCGCGATGTCGTTCCACAACTTGCGTCTCGCCGCGGCGAACAGCGGTCCGATCAAGCCGACTTTCGGGACGCGTTTTCGCGTCTGAAAGTGCGCCGTCTTACCAACGGTCCAGCAGGTCAGGCCTTCCGAGGAATCGATGATGCGATCCACCTCCTCCTCGGTGAGCTTATCGATGGGGCGCGGGAGATAGCTGAAGTGAATCGCTTCGAGCGGTTTGATGCGAAGCGTAACCTCGTAGATTACTCCGCCTAGCCCGTAACTCGAGCGGATCAAACGGAGCATATCGGGGCTATCCGCCTCGGATGCCTCCGTGAGCTCGCCGGTCGGGGTCACCCATTTTATTTTCGTCACGTACGAGCTTACTTGTCCGAACTCCACGCCATCAAGCGCATCCTTGGAATGGCAGCATGCAGCGGCCCCAAGCGTTATATTGCCGATTTCGATGTTCGTGATGAACTGCAGTCCCCTGGCGCGAAGAGCCTTTGATGCGTCTATCAACTGCAATCCAGCTTCAGCCGTAATCGTCATCCTTTCCGGATCGATTTCCAAGACCCGATTCATTTGAGTCATGTCTATGATGGTGCCATCGGAAGAGGCGCACGGCGTGAGCGAATGGTACCTACCCATCGCGCGGACCGGACTAGGGTAACGGCTCGCATCCCGCAAGATCGATTGAATTTCTGCGACGCTCCTGGGAAGCGGGCGTTCCCTTGGGCAGGTCGTGATACTACCATCATAGTTGACAATAGGGATCATGGCAGCACCCCCGTCAGCTCGCCAGACTTCACGCGGTTCACCCGACATCTCCCGGATGACGACGTTGCTGACGATGAGATTGCCACCGGCGACGAAATTTGGCAATGCGCCGGTCACTGCTTGACATTCGGCAATTTCCATTCCGGCTTCGGGAGGGAATATTCGATTGTTAACAGTGATCAAATCGCAGAATGCTCGACCGCCCCGATCGGTTCCTCTCCCGGCATCGATACCTCATTATGCCACGATGTCACACCCCCTAATTGGGGGGCGCGGGAAGTCACTCAGTCGCCTAAGGTATGGTTGTTTATAGCACCAAGGAATTTTCTCCCCGTTGTCAGGCAGTCTCCAGGGCTGGCAACGGGGGGTTAGCTCCGATCAGCGGCGGCCCGGAGCCTCCCCCGCGCCGCCGCCTTATTTCATGCCGTCAACAATTGGCAGGAGGTTGCATTTCTCCGAGCCAGATTTTGGTGCCGAGCTCGGTCGAACCGTGAACATCGAGAGTTTGAAACAGCTTTTTGGCATGATCCGCGACGGAGGAGCGTTGGAGGCCGAGTTCGGCCGCGATCACGGGCTTCGGCCTGCCAAGGGCGAGGTGAATGCCGACTTTCGTCTGGGTCGGCGTGGCGCCGCTTTGCCGCAGCACGCGAGCGGCATGGGCAATGGCATGCTCGTGGAGGTCGATCGTCACCGCGATGAGACAGGATTTCGGATCCCTGGCGGCATCTTCCGGGAGGGTGCCCGCCGGCACGAGCCATTTGGCTTCGAGCGCGACAACGCCGTAAGCGGTTGGAACCTGCACGCGAGGTGGCGTGTTGGAAGTACCGTTCGCGGCGCCGGCGATCTGCCGGAGAAGCCTCAGAACCGGCGCGGGCAGGCTGTCGCTGACTGGAACGTGGCGGGTTAGATTGGTCGCCCCTCCCTCCAGGATCATGAGCAGGAATTCGAGGCTGGCGGTCTGGTAGGCGATCCTCCCGTCGGACCTCAAAATCATCTGACCGCTTCGCACCGTTGCTCCCACAACGATCGGCTGGGCCCAGTCCTCCAAACGCGCGGCACCGGGCCGATCCCGGCGAAACGCATGCGCGAGCCAGGGCCGGAGCCGATCTAAGAGCTGAACGTCGTCCGCCGTAAACGGGCGGGCGCTGCGTGGGCGGGTGAGGCTAACAAATCCAATGGTCCGGCTGCCATCGCCGATCATCGCGTCCAAAATCCAGCAGGAATCGAGCGGTGCCTCGATTTCCCGGTAATAGCCACTTTGCAGGTAAGCGCCGCCCTGCCGGGCCAACACCCAACCGATGGCCACGGCGCGGACCCCCGGCACCCACAAAGACATGAGGGACGTTGGATCGTCCATGAACCGCCACAAACGCTCGCGGAACACCGCGCCGCTTTCGGGATTTTCGGAGTAGCCGCTGATGATCGTGGCATCGGGCGCAACAAAAGCCAAACGTGATCCGCCATGTGGAATGATCTCGTGCAGCACCGGCGCGACCGCGACCATTGCGCTCTCGGGCGGCAGCCCGAGACAACACAAAGCCTTGAGATGCTCGACCGCTCCCATCGGTTCCTCTCTCCGGCGTTGGCGCCACTGGCGGAAACAATAGCAGCCATCGCATCCCATGAACAGGGGGGCGCAGGCTAGCGGCCTGTTTGATCGAATTGTTAGTTAGCGCTGTTGTCGCTCGGCATCGAACGCTTGTCTTAAACGGCGATCGCTACGCGAAAGCGGTTCACCTCAAAAAAAGAGGTGACAAATCATGGCTAACGAAAAAGACTCTTCTGCCGTGATTTTCCGCCTGAGTGACAGCCTGCAGCATGGAGCCGGGTTCGATTGGCAAAGCCCAGGCACGCCGAAATGCCGAAATTGCTGTGCAACGGCGAAGCCTGGCAGGCAACCGTAATCAAGAACGGGACGACCCATCTGATCCGGTTTCTCAAGCGGACTGGAGTGAAATTGGCGGAGCCGAAGGCGAAGCGACCTCGAGTTCCAGGACGTTGGCGGGATCAAGGTTCCGACGAGCGCCGCGGTGACACCCCCTAATCAGGGGGCGCGGGAACCAACTCAACCACTTAAGATACTAACATTTAGAGCATGCAGCAATTTTTCCCCGTTGCCAGCCGCTCTCCAAGGTTGGCAACGGGGGCTTGCTTCCAGTTCCGCGCGATTGCCGGAGGCTGGCGAAGTCCGCAATGACCAGATGTGAGGTTACGAGAGACGATCATGATCACAATGTTTAAATCCCGCCGGGAAGCCCGGGCGGCGGCAAAGAAATTATCCAATCTTGTTCCCGGCCATGATTACGAAGCATGGCCAGACGGGGGCTACTGGGTTCTCGTCATGCGTTATCGTGATGATGACGGTCATATCCGTTTCAAATTCGGGGGGCCCGAGGCTCCCTCATGGAAAAAGCATAATATTCAAGAAAAAATTTGGGCCCCAGAGAGGCAGCAAAGTCTGTAGCCTGACAACCGCGTGGCAGAGCGAAAACCTGCCGCCTCACGCAAGCCCGAACCACACTCGCAATCCGCAAGAACGGCCCGTAGCCCGCAACAACGGCGGCCGTCGTGACGAATGCGCCCGGCGACACCGCCGGGCGCATGGCGAGGCGATGCAGCAATGATGCCTTGCGCTAGAAAATGACTCAAGCGTTTCCCGGCCAGCGCAGCCGCCATGTTTTTAAACCGGAGCGCGGGTTCACGCCTTCCGCGGTCTTGGCAAATCCTTCCCGCTCGTAAAACGCGAGCGCGCGGGCATTGTCGAAATTAACATCGAGAACGAGACCGTTCGGCGAAAGCCGGCGTGCCTCGTCAAGGAGGAGCTTTGCCGCGCCGGTCCCTTTCGCCTCCGGCGCGACAGCGAGCTGATCGAGATAGGCCCGCGCCGGATCGAATGTCACGAAGCCGAGGAGCCGGTTTAAGCCGTCAAAAGCGCAGATCGTGATGGCTCCGGCCGCTTCGAGAGCCCGCAAATGATCGAGAAACCACGCCCGCCGCGCGGCAAAATCGATCTCCGGCATGGCGTCCCGCCAGCTCGCCACCCAAAGACCGGCAAGGCTCGTTAAATCCGCATCGGTTCGAACCCGCAGGCGCAATCCCGCAAGTTGTGAAGGCTGCCACGCCACCTTGCTAAAACCCCTATGTTTTACATGACAAGCGATCGAGGGGTAGCATGAAGATAGATGGACCGGAGAGATTTTCGCGGCATTGGCAAGGAGGCGCATGGAGCACGCGGTTTACCAGCGGCGCCGCAAGCTTTGGCGCGAGTCGTCTTGGTTTTGGCCGAGCCAGATTTTCGTGCCGAGCTCGGCGGAATTGTGAACTTCGAGACGCTGATAGAGCTTTCTGGTCAGATCCGCGACCGCGGTGAGTTGGATACCGAGTTCGTCCGCAATCGCAGGTTTCGGCTTGCCAAGGGCGAGCTGAATGCCGACTTTCACCTGCGTCGGCGTCGCGCCGCTTTCCCGCAAGATCCGCGCGGCGTAAGCGATGGCGTGTTCGCGCAGCTCGATCGTCACCGCGACGAGGCAGCTCTTTGGGTCTTTAGCGATATCCGTGGCGATTGCGCCCGCCGGCACGAGCCATCTGGCTTCGAGTGTGACAACGCCATGGGCGGTCG
Source organism: Methylocella sp. (assembly GCA_050728655.1). GTDB lineage: Bacteria > Pseudomonadota > Alphaproteobacteria > Rhizobiales > Beijerinckiaceae > Methylocapsa. Next base: position 58,388 of record JBOHJQ010000006.1, on the reverse strand, counting down.
AAACCTGCATGCGGGGTGGCGTATTGGAAGTGCCATTTGCGGCGCCGCCGATGCGGTGGAGAAGGCTTAAGATTGGCGCAGGCAGCCTATCACGGACTGGCACGTAACGCGTGAAATCGCCCGGCTCCCCCGCAAGAATTCTCAGCAGGAATTGGAGGCCCGTGGACGTATAAACGAGCCTCGCATCAGAGGTTACAATCAACTGACCGCTTCGCACCACTGCTCCTGCCTTGCCCAAGGGATCCTGCTCGTCCGGGCGCACGCCGCCCCGCGGGACCCGGCGAAATGCGTGCGCGAGCCAAGGACGCAGCCGGTCGAGACGCCGCACGTCGTCGACGGTGAAGGGGCGAGCGCCGCGCGGCCGCGTCAGCGTCAGGTGCGCCAATGGAAGAGTCCGGCCGGCGTCGCTAATCATCGCGTCCAAAATCCAGCAGGAATCGACGGGAGCCTCCATTTCCCGATACCAGCCGCTATCCAGCCAATCCCTCCCTTGGAAAGGCAAAGTCCAGCCGATCCCATTCGCGCGGAAGGCAGGCGTCCAAAGGGACATGGGGCTCGAAGGGTCATCCATGAACCGCCACAAACGCTCGCGGTAGAGCGCCGCCGATTCCGGGTTTTCGGTATAGCCTTGGCCGATTGTGGCATCGGGCTCCAAGAGGACCACGCGCGACCAGCCATGCGGAATGATCTCGCGCAGCACGGGCACAACCGCGACCATCGCACTTTCGGGCTTGAGCCCGAGGCAGCACAAACTCTTGAGATGCTCGACCGCTCCCACCGGTTCCTCCCCCGGCGTCGATTACTCATTATGCCACGATGTCACACCCCCTAATTGGGGGGCGCGGGAAGTCACTCAGTCGCCTAAGGTATGGTTGTTTATAGCACCGAGGAATTTTCTCCCCGTTGTCAGGCAGTCTCCAGGGCTGGCAATGGGGGATTAGGTCCGATCAGCGGCGGCCCGGAGCCTCCCCCGGGACCGCCGCCTTATTTTATGCCGTCAACAATTGGCAGGAGGTTGCATTTCGCCGAGCCAGATTTTCGTGCCGAACTCGGTCGAACTGTGAACATCGAGAGTTTGAAACAGCTTTTTGGCATGATCCGCGACGGAGGAGCGTTGGAGGCCAAGTTCGTCCGCGATCGCGGGCTTCGGCTTGCCAAGGGCGAGGTGAATGCCGACTTTCGTCTGGGTCGGCGTTGCGCCGCTTTGCCGCAGCACGCGAGCGGCATGGGCAATGGCATGCTCGTGGAGGTCGATCGTCACCGCGATGAGACAGCTCTTTGGGTCCTTGGCAACATCTGCGGCGACTGCGCCCGCCGGCACGAGCCATTTGGCTTCGAGCGCGACAACGCCGTAAGCGGTTGGAACCTGCACGCGAGGTGGCATGTTGGAACTACCGCTCGCGGCGCCGGTGATCTGCCGGAGAAGCTTCAGAACCGGCGCGGGCAGGCTGTCGCTGATTGGCACGTAGCGGGTTAAATTGGTCGCCCCTCCCTCGATAATCCAAAGCAGAAATTCAAGGCCAGGCGTTTGAAAGACGATCCTCCCGTCGGACCGCAAAATCATCTGACCGCTTCGCACCGGTGCTCCCACAACGATCGGCTGGGCCCAGTCCTCCAAAGGCGCGGCACCGGGCCGATCCTGGCGAAACGCATGCGCGAGCCAGGGCCGGAGCCGATCGAAGAGCTGAACGTCGTCCGCCGTAAAGGGGCGCGCGCCGCGAGGGCGGGTGAGGCTAACAAATCCAATGGTCCGGCTGCCATCGCCGATCATCGCGTCCAAAATCCAGCAGGAATCGAGGGGTGCCTCTATTTCCCGGTAATAGCCACATTCCATGTAATCGCCGCCCTGCCGGTGCAACGTCCAACCGATCGCCACGGCGCGGACCGCCGGAACCCACAGAGACATGAGAGCCGATGGATCATCCATGAACCGCCACAAACGCTCGCGGAATAACGCTGAGGTTTCGGGATTTTCGGAGTAGCCGCTGATGATCGTGGCATCGGGAGCAACAAGAGCAAAGCGTGATCCGCCATGTGGAATGATCTCGTGCAGCACCGGCGCGACCGCGACCATTGCGCTCTCGGGCTTAAGCCCGAGGCAACACAAAGCCTTGAGATGCTCGACCGCTCCCATCGGTTCCTCCCTCCGGCGCTGGCGCGTACGCGCAATGGTAGCAGCCACCGCAGCCATCGCATCCCCTAAACGAGCTATGCGGCGCAGCCGGAGGTTGTGGCGAAATCTGCCTCGGACGACTTGAATTGGCTATCCCACGTGAAGGGAAGGAGTTTTATGCGTGCGCGGCTTGAACGCCGCGCAGATTGGTGAACCGTCATCGCAATTGGGAGCTAGCTTCTCGAAATGGCTGGAAAGGAGCCCGCCAACGTCTTATCTTCGGTCAAGGCGAGGCAAGCTAGCGCGGATAAAGGCGGCGGTCGGGCCGAGATTGAACCCTTATCGGTGGCGCTGCCCATGCACTGGCTAAGCCTGTCGAGGTTGTGAATAGTTTCATCGGCCTAGAGATGCGAACATGAGTTCAATTGCAGTTGAAGACTTCGCAAAATATTTGGCGAACAAAAATTATCTGGTTTCGGACACGGAATTTAATTCCGCATCCTCTAGCGTGTCGAGCGCGGAACGGTCGCTTCGCAGACTTTGGGAGTCGACCGAGCTCACCGCGAATGGATTTGCCGATGAAGTCGCGCACTTTTATGGCTTGAAGCGGCTCACCTTGCCGCAGCTCGTTGCCGCGCCTTCTTTGACCGGACGCTTTTCGCCACGGTTCCTGCGCGACACCACGGTCTTCCCCTTCGAAATGCCGAAAGGTCAATATAAGCTTGCCGTCGCCGACCCGAGCGACGCCGCCGCTGTCCGCGCCGCCGAAATCGTCCTTGGCGCTCCGGTTTTGGTCGAGATCGCCTCTTTCGAGGATATCGCGACAGTTCTCGGCGAGCAGCTTGGCGGCGAGGAAACAGCGGCCGGGGACAGTGCGGCCGCGGGTGCCCGCGCCGAGGACGACATTGAAAGTCTGCGCGATCTGGCGAGCGGCGCCCCGGTGGTCCGCGCGGTCAACGACTTGCTCGAAAAAGCCCTGGAGCTTAGGGCCAGCGATATTCACATCGAACCGTTCCGGAACGGCCTCGTGGTGCGGATGCGGGTCGATGGCTTGCTCCGCGGCGTGGCCGCGCCGGCGAATGCCTTGCCGCAAGCCCTGATCTCCCGGATCAAGATTCTGGCCGGCCTCAACATCGCCGAACGGCGCCTGCCGCAAGATGGTGCGGCAAGGCAGAAGGTCGCACGCTCGGAAATCGATATTCGCGTCGCCACGATGCCGACGCAGCATGGCGAATCGGCGGTCATCCGCCTCTTGCCGCGCGATCGTGGTTTGCTCGACGTCGCGAAGCTCGGCTTGTCGATCGCCGACGAGAAAACCGTTCGCCATCTGCTTGCGCTTCCGCATGGCATGGTCGTCGTGACCGGGCCGACCGGCAGCGGCAAGACGACGACCCTTGCGACCATGCTCTCGATTCTCAACGAGCCTTCGCGAAAAATTCTTACGATCGAGGATCCGGTCGAGTACGAGATCCAGGGCGTGAATCAATCGCAGGTGAAACCCGCGATCGGGCTCACTTTCGCCACCGCGATGCGCGCTTTCGTCCGGCAAGATCCAGATGTCATCATGGTGGGCGAAGTGCGCGACGCCGAGACCGCGAATATCGCCGTGCATGCCGCGCTCACCGGCCATCTCGTGCTGACCACGCTTCATACGGAAAATGCCGCGGCGGCGGTGCCGCGCCTGCTCGATCTTGGCGTCGAGGGTTTCTTGCTCAAATCGACGTTGCGAGCGGTGATCGCGCAACGGCTGGTCCGCATCCTTTGCGACCGGTGCAAGCGTAATCGCATTCTCACGTCCGGCGATCTTGCCGCCGATCCCCGCCTTACCGCGCTTGGACTGCGGTCCGGCGATTGCGTTCACGAGCCGGCTGGCTGCGAGCGCTGCGGCGGCGCCGGCTATCGCGGCCGCAATGGGGTGTTCGAGGTGCTTGAATTGAAGGACGAGGTGTACGACCTTGTCGGACCGCACGCCGATGCGCGCGCGATCGATGTCGCCGCAAGACGCTCCGGTATGACGACCATGGTCGAGGACGCTGTCGCGAAATGCCGCGCCGCGGTCACCTCCGCCGCCGAAGTTCTTCGCGTCACGACCGTGCGGTGAGCCATGACGAGTTTCCGCTACCGGGCGTTGACCCCCAAAGGCGAAGTGGTGAGCGGGTCGATCGCGGCGGCCACCGCCGCGGAGGTTGCCGCGCGCGTCGAATATCTCGGCCTCATTCCGATCGAAACGGTGAGCGATGATGGCCTGAGGGCCGGCCCGCGCTTCGACTTCAATATCTTGTCGCGTCCGCGTCCCGAGGACGTGACGATTTTCACCAGCGATCTGGCGCTTCTCTTGCAAACTGGCGCCCGCATCAACGATGCCCTCGAATTATTGTCGGACGACTCGGACATCGGCCGATTGCGGCCGACGATTGCCAAGATCACCGCGGCCATTCTCGCGGGCGAAAGTTTCGCCGATGCGCTGGCCCACCATCCAGCTTTGTTTGCACCGATGTATGTCGAGCTCGCGCGGGTGGGCGAGGCCTCCGGCACGCTGGTCAATATCCTGGAGCTGCTCGGTGCCGAGCGGGCCCGGGCCGAGGCGCTGCGCCGGCGCTTCGGCGACGCCTTGCGGTATCCAGCCTTTGTCTTGGTCGCGGCAAGTGTCGTGCTTGTCTTTTTCCTCACTTTCGTGCTGCCGCAATTTGGCGCGGTGTTGCGCGACTTCAATGCCAAGCTCGACCCGATCGTGCTCGGCTTCCTTGCTCTTTCGGATTTCCTGCGGGCGCACACCGCGGCGCTCGCGGCGGTGCTCGCCTTCGGCATCGCCGGCGGCTGGTTTCTCTTGCGCCGTCCCAAGGTGCGTGGCGCGATCATCGAAGCGCTCGCGCGTTTGCCTTTCATCAGCCGGGTTTTGGATTTTCATCGAACCTCCATCTTTTGCCGCAACCTCGGTGTCCTCCTAGCTAGCGGTGTCCCGCTGACGGCGACGCTGCGAATACTCGCCGATTTGATGGCGACGACGGGACGCTCCGCCGCCTGGAGCAAGACCGTCGATCTCGTCCGCCACGGCGGCAAGCTTTCCGACGCGCTCGCCAAGACAGCGGTGATTCAGCCGGTGGCCATTCGGACCTTGCGGCTCGGCGAAGAGTCGGGTCAACTGCCCATGCTGGCGCAGCGTATCGCGGAGTTTTACGAGGCCAAGCTTCAACGCAGCCTGGATCGGCTGGTCGGCATCGCCGGCCCCCTGGCGATCGTCTGCATCAGCATCATTGTCGGCGGTTTGATCGTTTCGGTCATGACCGCTCTTATGTCAGTATACCAAGTCGTCGGATGAACAAGGATCGATCGAGATGAATATTTGCAATGTGTGGCCGCGTGGTTTCCGGCGGCCGGAGCGAAGCTTGGAACCCGGTTCGCGTCCAGCTGAAATTGCCGCCGCCTCCCGAACCGGACGTGAAGACGGCTTTACCTTAATCGAAATCCTGGTCGTGATCACGATCATCGGCCTGCTCATGAGCCTTGTCGGCCCGCGGGTCCTCACTGCCCTCGCGGAGTCCAAGGTCAAGGCCGCGACCATCCAGGTCGAGAGCTTCTCGAGTTCGCTCGATCTTTTCTATCTCGATATGGGACACTATCCTTCGACCTCCGAAGGCCTTACCGCGTTGGTGCAACGTCCGGCGGGAGAAACCGGATGGAACGGCCCCTATTTGAAGAGCGCCTACGTTCCCCCCGATCCTTGGGGGCATCCCTATATCTACCATTCGCCCAGCGAACACGGCCCCTATGAGATCGTCTCGCTTGGATCGACCGGCAGGGAAGGCGGGACCGGCACGGCGGTCGCCATCAAGAGCTGGGAGCGGCGATGAGGCCGCGCCGGGGCGAGGGCGGCTTTACCATGCTCGAGATGATTTGCGTCCTCGCCGTCATAGCAATGCTCGTGGCCGTTGCCTTGCCGGCGTTTCCGCGTGGGACCTCGCGGTCAATGCTCGAAGCCTACGCGGTAGACACCGCGGCCTTGCTCAAGGCCGATCGCGACGCCGCCATAAGGCGCGGCGCCGCGGTCGCGACGGACCTTAGCGCGATATCCAGGACGATCCGTTCCGGCGCGACCGGGCGCGTGCTGCAATTGCCCCAAGATGTCGGGTTTAATGCAATCCTTGCGAGCCAATGCGACCGGCATGCCGCCGGAATGGCAATCCAGTTCCTTCCGTCTGGAATGTCCTGCGGCGGCACGATTTTCCTCTCGCGGCTAGGGACAACCCTCGAAGTCCGCGTCACCTGGCTGACGGGAGGGGTCGAAATTGTTCCAAGCAATGCCTTTTGAGCGCCCCGGCAAGGACCTCGACGCGAGCGCGGGTTTCACCCTCATCGAAGCCCTGGTTGCGCTCGCCGTCACGGCCGTCTCCCTGGCCTCCATCGGATTGCTGATGGCGGGAAATATTCGCGGTTCGGGAAGGATCGAGCAGCATCTCGGGCTCGTCGAAACCCTGCGGGCGGTCGAGACCGGCCTTCCCGATCGAACGAGCCTCTCGAGCGGAACGCTCACCGGCGAAATGCATGACCAAGCTTGGTCCGTCGATATCGCGCCTTTTCCGGGCGATTTCGTTAACCCGCGCGCGGCCCAATTCTGGACACCCCAAATAATTGTCATCAAGGTGGTATCGCCGTCCGGGGCGGCGCTTCAGCTCGAGACCATAAGGCTTGCCAGGAGGACCGGCGAGTGATGAAAAACAAGCGCATCGCCGCCCGCCGCCTCGGGTCCGGGGTGGGCGGGTTTACGCTTCTCGAAGCCCTTGTCGCGGTTGCCCTGATGGGCTTTCTCCTCGCGACCCTTGCCACGATCACGGCGCAGTGGATGCCGGGCTGGAAAGCGGGCTTAGACCGCGTGCAGAGGGCCGATCTGCTCGGTCTCGGCCTCGACCGGATCGTCGCCGACCTTGCGGCGGCGGAATTCGTGTCGCCGGGCGGCGCGAACGCGCGGCCCCTATTCCAGGGCACCCCGTCGTCGGTGACCTTCGTGCGCTCCGCGATTGGCCCAAATGCAGCGGCCGGGCTCGAAATTGTGCGCCTTGCCGAAACGGACGACGCGCGGGGCCGCGTCCTGGTCCGCACCCGGGTCCCGTTTGTGCCGGTCACGGCCGACGCCCTCGATCAGGGCGAGCTTGAGTTCACCAATCCGATCGTGCTGGTCCGCCCGCCGTTTCACGTTTCCTTCGACTTTGCCGGCCGCGATCGCGTCTGGCAAGAGACATGGCATGATGTCACGCAATTGCCAGAAGCGGTCCGGGTGACTGTTCGCAATGCCGAGACGGACCAGATCTTGCCGGTCTCGACGGCGACCTTGCTAAATGTGAACGCGCCGGCCGAATGCGTGCGGGGCACGGGAACCGCTTGCGGCGGCCAAAATGCCGGCGCGGCGATCCCAAGCGGCCCCGGGGCGACACAGCCGGGGACGACCCAGCCTGGGCCGGCACCAACGCCCCAGTAAGCCGCTCCGCCCCAAGCGGCCCTGGCCGCCCAACTCGTGCAAGGTATTTTGGCCGGACTTTCCAAGTGGACGCTAGCTCACGTCAAGAAAATGCGGCAAGCGAAACTCAAGAGCCTTTTTATGTGCCAGCCGAAACTTGAAGCAACGTCAGAAGCGAACGGCTTTATTATCGTCGCGGTGCTGTGGATTCTTGCCGCCCTTTCGGCGCTCGCCGCCGTCTACGCGGTGTATGTCGCCAACACGGCGATCGCCACGCGTGTGTACGATTCGAGGCTTCAGACCGAAGCTCTGATTGCCGCTGGGCTCGAACTCACCGCCTACCGGCTGATTGGGTTCGAGGACGCTTCGCGCCCAACTTCGGGCGCCTTCGACTTCCAATTGGGAAGATCCCATGTTGGCGTGGCGTTTCGCTCCGAGGGCGCGCGAATCGACCTCAACCTCGCACCCAAGGCATTGCTCTCCGGCTTGTGCGTGGTGCTTGGTGCAAAGCCCGACGACGCGGAGTCCTATGCGGATCGCATCATTGCCTGGCGGACAACACCGCCGCGGGGAACCCGAAACCCGGAGGCCGACGCCTATAAGGACGCGGGCCTAAATTACGGGCCGCGGCAGGCCCCCTTTCAAAATGCCGCCGAATTGCGGCTTGTACGGGGATTGCCGGCGGCGCTCGTGAATAACGCCCTCCCCTTTGTGACCGTTTTCAACGGCCGGGCGGAGATCGATGTCAACGAGGCCGCGCCAGAGGTGGTGGCGGCCTTGCCCAACGTCAACCCGAACCTGGTCGAAGCTATCCTCCAGCGACGCGATCCACAAAATCCACAAGCGGTCTTGAGTCTGCTTGGCGCGGCAGCATCCAGCGTCGCCGTTGGCGGGCGCAAGGCGACACGGGCCGCCGTTCACATTACGCTTGACACCGGCCGCAAGGTGAATGCCGATGCGGTCCTCCTCATTACCGAGAATATTAGCCAGCAGCCCTATAGCATCCTAGCCTGGCACGACGATTTTGACGGCCCCGTCTGAGTTTGGACCGAGAATGGAGATTGAATGAATTCCTATCGCGCTGTTGTCGAAGCGTCGTCCCGCTGGATCGACCGGGTGGCAACGACGATCGTCGAGGGCCGTGAATCATTGCGCTCAAGGCATCTCTACCAGCTCGTCGAGGCGCAGAACGGCGCTTTCGTGCTGCGCGGGAGCTCGCAAAGGGACGCTTTGGACGAGGCCGTGGAGCCCGTTCACATGGTCGACGGCCATTTCGATGCTCCCGCTTCGGCCAAACTGGCCGAAATATTGCGCGGCGCCCGAGTCGAACTGGTGCTGCAACCCAGCCGTTTCATGTTCCGGCAGCTCGAATTGCCGCGCCGTGCCTCGGATTTCCTCGAAGGAATTATCCGCGCCCAAATCGACCGCCTGACGCCGTGGGGTGCCGCCGATGCGGCGTTCGGTTGGTATCCTTCGACCGAAACCGCCAACGACCGGATGACCGTCACAATCGCCGCGACGGCGCGGACGCTGATCGCGCCGTTGATAAGCGCGATCGTAAGTCTTGGCGCCGACACGATCGTTGTATCGGCGGCGTTGCAACAACCCCGGCCGGATATCGCGGCCATTAGGATATGCGAACACAAGACCGGACAGGCGGCCGACCAGCGTCGTATCCGGCGTATTCTGATCGGGCTACTTGCCGCCGCGGGCGCATTTAGCGCGGTGTCCGTGGCGGCGAGCGCCGTCGGCGGCGGCATGATCGAGGCCCAACGTGACGATTTGACGCGCCGTATCGCGGAGCGCCGCGCCGCGATCCAACCGGGTCACGGCGGGGCAAGCGAGGCGGCGCTCAATTTGCAACGGCACAAGCATGAAACGCCATCGAGCGTCATTGTCATCGAGGCCTTATCGCGAGTGCTGCCGGACGATACTTATTTGACCGAGCTCAGAATCCTTGGCGATAAGATGCAGATCGTCGGCGTGACCCGAGATGCCCCGTCCTTGATCCGCCTCATCGAACAGACCCCGCATTTCAGCCGCGCGACCTTTTTTGCCCCGACAACGCGATCGCAGTCGGAGTCGGGCGAGCGTTTCTCCATCGAGGCTCACATCGAGCCGGTTTACGCGCCAGGCCTATGATCAGCGCCATGTTCCGCACGCATCCGGTCCAAAAACTTTTTACCCGTGCGTACGCCGTTCCTCTTCTGGGTTATGCCGCGCTCATCATCGGATTGGCGGTTATTGCCTGGCTCGCGCTGGCAAGCCTTGCCGGCGATTACTCGGATTACAGGGCCGCCGCGGATTTGCTCGACCGGCTCGAAGGCCGCAAGCCCACCACCGAGGCGTCCGGTCTTGCGTCTGGCCCGGCTGGGTCGCCGTTTCTGGAAGGGCCGACCGTGGAAGTCGCTGGCGCCGCGCTGCAACAGCGAGTCGTTGCCGCCGTCAAGAGTGCCGGCGGGAATGTGCTGTCCTCGCAAGTCGATTTGCAAGGGTCGCAAGCTAAGCAGGGCTACGTCAGCCTCTCGGCGAACTGCGAAATCGGCCAGAGTGCCTTGCAGCCGTTGCTTTACGACCTAGAATCAGGAATGCCGTTTTTGTTTATTGACCAACTCGTGGTACAAATGCCGCAATCGGGTGGCGGAATAGGCTTTGAGACGGAAGCTGCGCGGATGCACGTGCAAATCGATGTTTCGGGACAATGGCAGGTGACCAAATGATAAGGCTTTGCGCTTGCATGATCGTGGCAATGGGCGCTTTTTTCGGGAACGAAGCGATCGGCCAGGCGGCGGCCGGCGCGACCCTGCGGGAAAAGGCCGCGGGTCAGACCAGTCCAAACGCCGAGCAACCCGTTGCCGCCGCCAAGGATGCGGGCGCGCGACAGCCCCCGCCGGGCGGCAATCCGCTGTGGGGGATTCCAATTAGCGCGCTCGACGCCACCCGGGAACGGCCAATTTTTTCGGCGTCCCGGCGTCCGCCGATGCCGCCAGTCGTGGCCGAGCGGGTGGCCGCGCCCCCGCCTTCGGCCAAACCAGCCGAACCCGAGCATCCGCTCCTCACCCTCCTCGGAACGGCGATCGGCAATGCCAAAAATGTCGCGGTTGTGCTCGACCGCACCACAAAAACTCTCGTTCGTCTCCATGTCGGCGAAGCTGTCTCAGGGTGGACTCTGCGGGCGGTCGATGCGCGGACAATGATAGTCGAGAAAAATAGCCAGACCGCGACCCTGGCTCTACCGGCACCCGGCGCGGCGCCGGCGAATCCGCTGCCTGTTTCGGAGGCTTCCGGAGTCAGTCGCGAGTTTTGAGCGTGCCCCGTTTCCGGACCGCGGTCGTCTTCTTGCAAGTTAGTCCGCTATTAAGAATGATTCCTTGAACCGCGCGGGCATAACCTTAACCCCGGCTATTGAGCGGGCAAGTCCCGTATGAGCTACGAGGAGCGACCGCGCGAAACGACGGCTCGTCCGTCACGGGCGAAATCGTCGCCAAGGAGCCGTCGCCGAAACGGGGCGCCATTCCCTGGCTGCTGCTCAAGGTCACCTCGCATCAGGGCAAGGGAATGCCAGACCGCATGAATTTTATGTGCCGGCCTATACCAATGGCGGCGCCGGGCGGCTGCGACGCTGCCCGTCGGGGCAATGCTGCGTTGGTTTTCTAGCCACTAACCACGCGGTTCCTTTGATTGGCCTCATCGATTTGACGCGCCGCGGCCATTTCGCTTGCGAACCGGCCCAACAAGTGGAAACTCTCGCTCAACGAACCGGAGGTTTTTATGCCAATAGCGATCGTGGGCATCATTGGTGGATCGGGCGTCTATGAGCTGCCGGGGCTGGAAGACATCCGCGAGGAATGGGTGGCGACGCCGTGGGGCGAGCCTTCGGACCCACTTCGCTTCGGCCGGATCGGGGCGACCGAGGCAGTATTCCTGCCCCGCCACGGGCGCGGCCACCAATTCTCGCCTTCGGGCATCAATTATCGCGCCAACATTGACGCGCTGAAGCGCGCCGGCGTGACCGACATCGTTTCGGTCTCCGCGTGCGGTTCGTTCAAGCCAGAGCTTTATCCGCGGCTTTTCGTGCTCGTCGATCAGTTCATCGACCGAACATTCGCGCGGCAAAGCTCGTTTTTCGGCAATGGCTGCGTCGCCCATGTCTCGATGGCGCACCCTGTTGCACCCTTGCTGCGCGAACGAATCGCTTCGGCCGCGGCGGCCGAAAACATCGCTTTCGTCAATGGCGGGACTTACGTCTGCATTGAAGGCCCGCAATTCTCCTCGCTCGCCGAATCGCTTGCCTACAAGGCCATTGGCGCGGATGTTATCGGCATGACCGCGATGCCCGAAGCCAAACTCGCCCGCGAGGCGGAGATTTCCTACGCGACGATCGCGATGGTCACCGATTTCGATTGCTGGCATCCCAAGCATGTTAATGTCGATGTCGCCTCGGTCATCAAAGTGGTGGAAGCCAATGCCGGCAACGCGGCGAAGCTTCTGGCCCGGCTGTTGCGTGATTTTCCGGCGGAGCATGAGCCCTGTCCGGCCGGTTCCGACCGGGCGCTCGACCATGCCTTGCTGACCCCGGCCGCGGCCCGCGACCCGGATCTGATGAAGAAGCTGGAGGCGATCATGCAACGGGTCAATCGTTCATGACCCTCGACCTCAAGGACACGATCCGCACGATTCCCGATTACCCGAGGCAAGGCGTCATGTTCCGGGACATCACGACGCTTCTCGGCGACGCCCGCGCGTTTCGCCGCGCGATCGACGAACTGGTGCAGCCCTGGGCCGGAACCAAGATCGATAAGGTCGCGGGCATCGAAGCGCGCGGGTTTATTTTGGGCGGCGCCGTCGCGCATCAGCTCTCGGCCGGCTTCGTGCCGATCCGCAAGAAAGGCAAGCTGCCGCACACCAAGGTGTCGATTGCCTATTCGCTCGAATATGGGCTCGACGAGATGGAAGTGCACGAGGACGCCGTGGCGCCCGGCGAAAGGGTCATCCTCGTCGACGATCTCATCGCGACCGGCGGCTCGGCAGAGGGCGCGGTCGGGCTTTTGAAAAAAATCGGCGCCGATGTGGTGGCGGCCTGTTTCGTGATCGATCTGCCGGATCTCGGCGGCGCCAAAAAAATCAAGGCCCTCGGCGTGCCGGTCAGAACGCTAATGTCCTTCGAGGGACATTGAGGGCGGCGGCTTGGCCGCATCCCCGGGCGTTTGCGCTTCGGCGCCATGTTACCGGATCACGACAACTTTGGTGCCCACCTTAACCCGATCGGAAAGATCAACGACATCCTGGTTGGTCATCCGAATGCAGCCCGACGACACGGCCGCCCCGATTGTGTCCGGCTCGTTCGACCCATGAATGCGATAGAGGCTGGAGCCAAGATAAATCGCGCGCGCGCCGAGCGGGTTGTCGATTCCGCCGGCCATATGGCGTGGCAGGTCGGGCCGGCGCTTGAGCATTTGCCGCGGCGGAGTCCAATCCGGCCATTGACGTTTCATCGTGACCGTCTTCGTGCCGGACCAGGTGAAGCCTTCCCGGCCAACGCCGACGCCATAGCGGATCGCTTGACCGCTGCCGAGGACATAGTACAGGCGGCGCTCGCTCGTCGAGATGACGACCGTGCCCGGCGCATAGCCATGGTGCCAAGCGATGACCTGGCGCGGTATGGCCTGTTGCCGAAAAAGACTAAGAAAGTCGGCCAGCGGCCCGCGGTTGAGCGGATTATAGTTAGCCAACTGCACGCCGCTGAGCGGGTTATTGAAGGCGAAGGCCGGGGATCCGTTCAAGAGTAGGAGAAGGATCCCGGTACGGGCAAATGGAGGGACCATAGTTGTCGGTTTGTCCTATCGGCGCGGGGAGCGATGCGCCGGCCAAGGGGCTATTCCTTTTAAGCTTTGAGGCCAAAGTAGGGCGGAGCCACCAAGTGGGTTGCATGGCTGACCGGTATTGGCGCCGATCAGACAAACCAAATTGACTCCGCCCATGCTTATTCGCCGATGCAAAGCGCGCCTTATCGCGCCTTCCCGCCGATTTATCAGCGAAGGAGAGCGGCCGATTCACGAGACGATGGGCAGAGCGCGCAGAATCTCTCTTGCCCGCGCTTCGTCCCGCCGCATTTGCGCGATGAGCGCGGCGGCCGAAGCGAATTTCACTTCCGCCCGGATCCAGCCGATGAAGAAAACCTCGATCGTCTCGCCGTAAAGATCGCCGGAAAAATCGAACAAGAAGGCTTCAAGCAGCGCCGGGCCGTTATCGAATGTTGGGCGGCGGCCGTAGCTCGCCACGCCGGCATAGGTTTTTGTCCCGGCAACGACGCGGACGGCATAGATGCCGTGGCGCAACCGGCAGCTCGGGTCCGGCAAAAGGTTGGCCGTCGGAAATCCCAATGTCCGGCCGAGTTCCTGGCCGTGGATGACTTTGCCCATGATGGCAAAGGGGTGACCGAGCAACCGTGCGGCGCGCGCGGCATCGCCCGTCTCGAGCGCGGCACGCGCGGCCGTCGAGGACGCAGCTTCGTTGATGTCCGCCGCATCCGCTGGAACCCGCTCCACGATCTCGACGGCAAAGCCATGCCGTTTACCCGCTTCCGCGAGAATGGCGGGCGAGCCGGAGCGGCCCGCGCCAAAATGGAAATCATAGCCCGCGACGACGGCGCGGATTTTGAGACGGCGGACCAGGATTTCATCGATGAAAGCCTCGGCCGGAAGGCTCGCCAAAACCTTGTCGAAAGTGATGACGATCATGCCGTCGATGCCGAGCTGTTCCAGCGCCCTTTCCTTGGCGTCGCGCGGCGTGAGGCGAAAGATCGTGTTGGGACCCTTGAAAAAATCGGTTGGATGCGGCTCGAAGGTGAGGACCGCGCAGGGGCAGCTGAGTTCCTGAGCGAGCGCTCTGGCGCGCTTTATCACGGCGAGGTGCCCGCGATGAACGCCATCGAAATTGCCGATCGCGACCACCGCGCCGGCAAGTCCGGGCGGCGTTACGGCCGGGTCGATGGCGGCAACAAATTTTTTGGCGGCGGAAAGATCGGCCAAGGGAACCCAAATCGTAAGACGCCATGCGGGCGCCGGCAGAGCTCCGGAAAGGGCGGGAAACTGCATGGCAAAACGGCCGGCGTCAAGGCCGCGCCGTGCCGCCTGCCCGGAACCTTCACTACCAAATCAGCTCCGGGATCGCCGCCGCGGGCGCGAAATCCGCCGCTTCCATGAACTGGCGGAACGCGGCGGCGTCGAGGCCGGTGTCTTGCGCGCCGCCGTGCAGCTCATTGCGATGGATGCCGGAGGTCACAAAGAGACTATCAAAGCCTTGGTCGTGCGCGCCTTTGATATCGGTTCGCATGGCGTCGCCGATCACGAGGACCAGCGTGCGATCGATGGCCTCGTGCGCAGTTCGCCCCGCGAGTTCGAGCGCCCGCGCGAAAATCGGGGCAAAAGGCTTGCCGGCCTGGATCACCTTGCCGCCCGCCCAGGCATAGCGTTCCGCGATCGCGCCGGCGCAATAAAATAGCTTGCCGTCCTCCTCCACCACGATATCGGGATTGGCGCAAATGAGATCGAGGTTCCGGGCGCGCATGGCGGCAAGGATTGCGTCGTAATCGGCGGGCGTCTCATCCCAGGGATCGACAAGGCCAGTGCAGAGGACGAAGTTCGCTTGGTTCAGCGGCACGAGGCGAGGCGCCTTGCCGCTCAGAGCCAAAACCTCCTCGAAAAGGGCGATTTCATTGGGCGGGCCAAGATGAAACAGGCCCGCGCCGGCGCGCTCGACGAGCAAGGAAACGGTAACGTCGCCGGACGAGACGATCGCATCATAGGCTTTGCGCGTAACGCCAATCCGGGCGAGCTGCGCCTCTACGAACCGGCTTGGATTGGGCGCGTTCGTCATAAGTACGACCTTGCCGCCGCCGGCCCGAAAGCGGCCTAGCGCCTCGGTCGCCCCCTCGAAGGCCCTGAGCCCATTATGGACGACGCCCCAGACGTCGCACAAAACGACTTTGTATCCGCGCGCGAGATCGGCCAATCCGCGCACCAGGCGGGTCACGCGCTTAATTGTCCTTTTGGAAGCGGTTCAAGGGAAAGGCGGCGGCCCGTCCGTAAGTACTCAACCGGGTCGTGGGGTTGCGCAAAGAAAGGTTTTTCAGCGTGGCGCTCCGTGTCGCTATCCGGCGGCCGCCCGGTGCGTCGGAAACAGCGGGCCGTCAAGCTAAATATGGCGAGCATCCAAACCGCGCCAGGCCGCGCGAGGTCGAAACAGCCTAGCCTAACATTCGGCAACTATTTTCAACACTTAAAAATCTTAAGCGAATCGATTTGTGTTTGTCGAAAATGCGGCTAGAATATGACGTATGCAATGTGAACAATCGTTTTTGATATTTCCATAGTTGTCGCCGCTCCGGGCCGGATGAAGGGGCTTTTCGTTGCGTATCCCGCGTTTTCCCCTCGCGCTCATTGCCGCCGCCAGCGGGCTGATCGGCGCCGGCATCGAGGCGGCGTGGGGCGGCGCCTGGCTTTTGCCCCCCGGCGACGGGCAGGTCATTGCCGATACGTTTTTTTCGGAGTCCACCTATGCCTTCGATGCGCACGGGCATCTCGTTCCGGTTCCGTCCTATAAAAAGTTCGAGCTTGGAACCTACATCGAATATGGCCTGACAAATTGGCTAACCCTCGTCGCGTCGCCTTCGTACGACCGCATCCGCAACCCTCCTCCGGGGCAGTCCTACAATGGACTTGGCGAGAGCGAGATCGCGGCAAGGGTCGGCCTCTACCGCACGGATACGAGCGTCCTATCGTTTCAAGCCGGCTTGCGCTCGCCCGGCGGCTCGTTCGCCGATTCGCTCGGGCCGTTCGAGCTTCGCCGCGCCGCTTCCCTCGATATCCGGGGCTTGGCCGGGCGCAACGTCGCGGTCGCTGGGATGGAAGGTTTCGTTGATGTGCAGGGCGCCTATCGCTTCTACGCCGCCGGTCAGCCGGGCGAATGGCGAATCGATCTGACGATGGGACTGCGACCCTTGCCGCGGCTTCTCGTGATGCTGCAGAGCTTCACGTCGATTGTAAACGGTTCCCTCCAGTTCGGGCACGTATCCTGGACCAAGCTGCAACCGAGCCTCGTTTATGATATCACGCCGCAATGGTCGGTGCAGATTGGCGGATTTGTGACCGTCGCTGGGATTAACGCCGGACGCGAGCTGGGTCCCACCGCGGGTGTCTGGTATAGGTTCTAAGCGACAAGCGGCCCAGCGTCCCACATCTCTATACCGCGCGCAAACTGCGCGCTCCGGGCAGGCAGCGCGAGCGCGAAGGCCGGGAATGCGATGGCGACGAACAGTTGCACTGGCATCCTGCTCGCTGGCGGGCGGGCGCGCCGGATGGGCGGCGGCGACAAGGCGCTGCGGAAGCTCGGCGGGACTTGCCTCCTTGCCCGCGCAATCGCCGCGTTGCGGCCGCAATGCGAAGGCCTCGTGTTGAGCGCCAATGGCGATCCCAAACGATTCGCCGGATTTGATTTGCCTGTCGTCGCCGACGATTTGCCGGGTTTCTTGGGCCCGCTCGCCGGCATTCTCGCCGGGCTCGATTGGATCGCGGCGCATTGTCCGGATGTCCCCTTGGTTATCAGCGTGCCGGCCGACACGCCGTTCTTGCCGGGCGATCTCGCCGCCCGCCTCATCGACGCAAGGACAAAACACAATGCCATGATCGCCTGCGCACGTTCCGGCGGCAGGACGCATCCGGCGGTCGCGGTCTGGCCGGTCGCGATTCGATGCGATCTCCGCCGCGCCCTCGTTGTCGCGGATATGCGAAAGGTCGAGACATTCTTGCAAAACTACAGCCGCGCCATTGTGGAGTGGCCAATCCTGCCCTACGATCCTTTTTTCAACGCCAATGATCCGAGCGATCTCGCGGCGGCTGAAACAATTCTCGCCCGGCGTGACAATCATCTTGCGTGAGCGCGCCGCTTTTGCGAAATTGCTTCGCTGATTAGCGTTTGAGGAAACATTGGAGCTTGTTCATGGCTGCGCCAGAAGTGGAAAACGTCTCCATCGACGAATTGAAAAAGGGATTGGCGGATGGCTCCATCCTTCTCGTCGATGTGCGCGAGCCCAATGAATATGCGGCGGGCCGCATTCCCGGCGCGACGCTCAATCCGCTGAAAAATTTTGATCCGAAGGCGCTGCCGAGCGAGCCCGGAAAACGGGTGGTTTTATCCTGCCGTTCCGGCAGACGGTCGCTCACCGCGCTGACGCTTGCTCAAGAGGCGGGCCGCGACGATATCCGCGCGCATTACCCCGGCGGCTTTCAGGAATGGGCGAACGCCGACGAAGAGGTCGAGCTTTAGGGAGAGGTCCCAAGGCTGCTGAGCCAATAGTCAAGGCGGACGGCGGCAGCGCGTCAGGGATCACGCACAATCCAGGCTTGATCGATAGTCTGAGCTGCGGCGACGGTCCAAAGCGGAGCGCCAGGAATGATCATGCCCCGCAAGGCGATGGTGGCCGCTATTGCCGTCGCCTCCGTGTTCAGCGGCGCGGTGGCACTCTATAGGTTTGCGCTCCCGGGCCTCTCCAGCGCCAGGCCGCAGCCGCCGGGGATGGAAGTTGCGGTTGCCACATGGCTGTTGCGCCATAGCGTGCCGGCCGCGGCTCGCCAGCAGCGCAATCCGCTCGGCGCGGACGCGGCCGACGCCGCCGCCGGGCGCGACCTGTTCCGGCAAAATTGCGAGATATGCCACGGCTATGATGGTAGTGGGAGGACGCGGATCGGTGGTGGAGAATATCCGCGTCCACCCGTTTTGCGGTCGCTCATTGCGTCGATGACCGATGGCGAGATTTTCTATCACATACGCAACGGCATCAAGAACACCGGCATGCCGGCCTGGACGCTGCCGGACCGGCAGGTCTGGCAGCTCGTCCTTTACATGCGGAATTTGCCGAAGACCGCGCCGATGTCCGCGGACAATGCCGCGGACCGGCCGAGCTGGCTCGCGGCGGGCTGGCGCTACGCCGGATCCGATTCCTGCAAATCGTGCCATTCCAGCATCTACGACCGCTGGAAGAAGACGCCGATGGCCAATGTTGTGCGTGACCCGCGCGAGCATCCGGACGCCATTATCCCGGACCTCTCCAAGGCCGATCCGCTTGTCCATTTTTCCAAGGACGACATAGCGTTTGTCTATGGCAGCATCTGGAAGCAGCGCTACTTCAAGAAGGCTGGAGACGACTATTTCCCATTTCCCGCGCAGTGGGACGTCACCCATCAGATGTGGCGGCCTTACTTCGTCAAGAATGGCACCGACTGGTGGGCGACGCTATATCCGCCCGACAACTTCCAGCGCCCGACCGGCCCGCTTTGCGATGGCTGCCACTCGGTCAACTACGACATTAATACGAAGACCGTCACCGAATGGAACGTGGGTTGCGAACGCTGCCATGGGCCTGGGAGCGAGCACGTCAAGCAGCGGACACGCGAGACCATCATCAATCCGGCCCGTCTCGACCACGTTCACGCCAACGACACCTGCATCCAATGCCATTCCCAGGGGCGGCCGTTGAACAATCCGATCGACGGCAGGTTCTACGACTGGCCCGTCGGCTTCCACATGGGCCTAAACCTCTCCGATTTCTGGCGCTTGGAGGAGCACAAGCTCGGCGAGACATCCTTCACCCACTTCCCGGACGCGACGGCCCATAAGAACCGCATGCAGGGCAACGACTTCGTCCAGAGCCTCATGTATAATCGCGGGGTCGCCTGCTTCAGTTGCCACGACGTGCACGGGACCGAGAATGCGGCGCAACTGCGTGAGCCGCCGGGCGAGATGTGCTTTGCGTGTCACGGGCCGAACAGCCAGAATGGGCCGCATTCCGCCTCCATCGCGGAACACACGCATCACAAGGCAGGCAGCGCGGGCAGCCAGTGCGTCGTTTGCCACATGCCAAAGATCGAGGAGACGGTTGCGGGCGTGAATGTCCACGCCCACACCTTCCGCTTCATTACGCCGGCGGAAACGGATGCCTACAAGATTCCCAATGCCTGCAACCTTTGCCACGGTGACAAATCGACGGAATGGGCGGGCGCGGTTCTAAAATCCTGGCGGGATCGCTCGCCTTGGCGCATGGACAACTAAGGAACGGCGGCGGGAGAAACCCTACAACCCATGTCGGGCGCTAGGAATTCATGAGCTACTTCTTCGCCTTACCAAGACAATAGCGCATTCACGTCATGTTCATGATACGCCGACGAGACATGTCGCCAGCGGGGGCATCAGGAGCGTATCCATGAAACACGTGAACGTGAATGTCCCGCGCGATTGCGGTATCCGATATGGAGCATTGAGCCTAGCTTTGCTCTTTGCCTGTCCTGCCTTGGCTTACACAGGCGAAAAGCTCGCTAAGGACGCGAAGATTAGCATTGCCGAGGCACGCGCCATCGCTCTGAAGGCGCATCCGGGTAAGATCACGGACGAGGAATTGGAACGTGAAACCGGAGGGTCCGGCCTGCGCTATTCATTCGACATCAAAAGTGGAAGCTCCACGCAGGAGGTTGGCGTTGACGCACGAACGGGGCGCGTATTGGAGAACGCCAAGGAGGGTAAGAACCCCGATTAATGAATCGATTGGTTGAACGAAAAGAGGAATCGGCTCTGTTCGGCGAATGGGGCCGAGTTCCGCTCCCGCGACGATAAGGTTTCCGACATGGCGAAGCTAGCGGCAGGCACGCTGAGCAAAGTACCCGAAGTCACGCTTGGGTTTTGGCTCATAAAGGTGCTTGCGACGACATTGGGAGAGACCGGCGGCGATTCTGTAACAATGTCGATGCAGCTGGGCTATGCGATTGGCAGCTTCATCTTTTTCGGCATTTTCGCCGCCGCCGTGGTCGCGCAAATTTTGGCGAAGGCATTCCATCCCTTCCTGTATTGGCTCACGATCGTCGCGACGACAACCTTGGGCACAACGATGGCGGATTTCGCCGATCGTTCGCTCAGCATCGGCTATTTCGGCGGAACGTCGATTCTGTTCGCGGGGCTGATTGCCTCCCTGGCCGTGTGGCGCTGGTCGGAGGGCTCCATCTCCGTCAATACCGTCGCGACGCCCCGGGTCGAGATGTTCTATTGGGTAGCGATCCTGTTCTCCCAGACGCTCGGCACGGCGCTGGGCGACTGGATGGCCGACACAAACGGCCTCGGCTACGAGGGCGGTGCGGTCGTCTTCGCCGCCGGTCTGGCGGTTGTCGCCGCCGCATATTTTGCTACGAAAATCTCGCGCACCTTGCTCTTTTGGGCGGCGTTTATTCTGACGCGACCACTCGGTGCAACGCTCGGGGACCTGCTGGACAAACCGCACGCGCACGGCGGGCTGGAGATCAGCCGCTATGTCGCCTCAGGCATTCTCGCAGCGGTCATTGTCGCTCTCGTCTTCATCCTCCCGCAACGACCGGGGGTGCATCCGGGCGCTCGCGAGGAGAAGGCGTAAAGCAGCCTCGCCCCAAAAGAGATTTTTAAGTGCGTAACCCGGCAGAAAGTGCGTGCCGATTCGCGGCTGGGTTTCTCGTTTGCCGCCTATCACCGGCAAGCTCCGGAACCCGAGCCGGGGCGGCATCGCGCCGACACCGCGCTCGGCCAAGGTCACATTCCACCAGTCACTTCGAGCCCGACATACCAAGAGAATTCGTTCGTCTCCTTGGCGTGCTGGAGACCTTTTCCAAACGAGAAAAGGAAATGATAGCTATCGGTGAAATCGTAGATTCCACCGATGTTGAAACCCGTCTGCTGCATTCCGCCGAGCGTATCGGGCGTCTGGTGGAACAATTCCGCCCCGAGCGTAAGTTTGCCGGTGATCTTGCGCTCTAATGCCCAACCGACGAACCAGAAGTTCTTATTGCCGGGGCCGGGATTGATCTCGTAACCGCCGCCGCCAAAGGTCGTCCAGTCGCCGAAATCCTTCTGAACCCAAAGCGGCAGGAAAGCGTGGGTCCTGCCAGTGCCGAGACCGCGAGCGGCATCGCCCGTGGGTGCCATCAGCTTAGGGAAGATTGCGACAGACGGCATCCAGTCTGTCTTGTCCTGCTCGACGAAGCGGTACTTTATGCCAAATTCCGTGTCGCCCGGCCCCCACTGCAGGGGGGTACCGTTCGCCCGGGCGACCGCAATGCCCGGTTGGATATGCAGTTGAACGTTGGGCAGGCCGCCATAATTGCAGTCGCATGAGGGCGCTACGCCGCTTATCTCCCCCGTGGCATGCGTTCCCAGAGAAAAAAAGTACAGTTCATAGTGTTGATATTCGGTGGGTTCCGGGTCGTCGGTGATGAACGGCGGTCCCGCCGCGGCCGAGGACGAAAGAAGAAGGAACACCGCGAGGCTCATAGCCGGCAAATGTCGCGCTTGCACTCTTCCGGACTTCGACTTCATGAACGGCACGCGTAGCGTTTTGCTATGCGTAACATGGATCGTTGTGTCGTTATTATCCGGCATGGAATGCGCCCTCACGGACCGCGTCGCATGCCGCGATAACGAGCCACACCAGCCGACCGAGTTTATGGGTGAGGTTGAGGTATTTGCAGACATGCAGCGTCCTTCGCTCAAGAAGCGGGACGCGATGCTTGGGCATGTCGCCTCATGGGGAGATCGCAATCCCCATATACGAAATAGACCACTTTCGGCATTCGAGGTCAACGACTTTCTCAAAGCCCTCGGCAGAGATTCCGCAAATGCCAAAACTGCAATCATGCAGGCCGTCATACACTTTTCGCCACGCGCGTCAGCCACGCGCGAGATCGATCTTGTCGAGCGCGGCCCTCAATCCTGCCGCCAGTTTTGCCAATTCATCGTTTGCCCAGAAGTGCATGAAGAACAGACGCGGCTCGTCATTGAGCATGTGATTGTGCAAGGCCGTGACCTCGATGCCATTATCGCGCAAAATACGCAGCACCGGATTGACTTCATTGGCGGTCAGGACGAAATCCCCGGCGATCGCGGCCTTGCCGCCGCCCGTCGGCTGGAAGTTGATCGCCTCGGCCGAACCCATGGCGTCCGGCACGGCCATGCCGGCATCGCTCACCGTTCTGGCGCGTTTCAGGCTCACTTGATAAACGCCGCCGTTCACCTTGCCTTTGGCGCCGAGCGTCTGGTCAATCAGCACCGTGTCGAGTTCAATCGGCGGAGGCGCCGCGCCGCTCGGCGCCGTCAGGGGCGTCTTGCTCAACGCCAAGCCGTCGTGCAGAGCGGCGGCGAGCTTGACTGGATCGCCGCGGCCGAGAACGTGCATATACAACGTAGCCGGCGCGGCGCGCAGAAGATGGTTGTGCAACGCCGTGATCTCGATCCCCTCCGCGGCCAGTTTCCGCATGACCGGGCTCACCTCATCGGCGGTGAGGACGAGATCGCCCATGACCAGCGCCTGATCCCCCTCGGATCGAAAGGCGAGCCAGGAGCCGAGCGCCAGCGCCGGCTTCAGCTCCACGCCATCGAGCAGGACCTTGAGATCGGTGCGCGGAAGGCCGATGCGGTAGACACCGCCGGGCATTTCCGAGCCGGATTTGCCAAGGGCCTGGGCAACCTTACCCCAATCACCTTCAACCGCGAGGGCCGAGGTGGACAATCCAGCAGCGAACACCAGACTCAACAGCCGAGTGATCGAGGACATCATCATTTCCTTTCAGTTTATTTATTGTTTGAGACTGCTGCTCTTTCCGGAGAAGGGTAGATCGATCGATGCTGACAGCCAGAAACTTAGCTGTTTGCTCGTTGTTTTGCTTGGCTATGTAACAAAATGAAGAGCTTGTCGCATGAATGGTTTTCCTTTGGTTAGATTAAGCAAGGTTCCTGAAGTCACTCTGGTCTTCTGGATCATCAAAATCCGCTTGGAGAAACGGGTGGGGATGCCCTCTCCATGACGATGAAGCTGGGCTACGCAGTCAGCTCAGCCATTTTCTTTACCATCTTTATTGTCACCGTCGTAGCTCAGGTGGCAGCGAAAGGATCTCATCCCTTCCTGTATTGGGCCGTGATCGTCGCCACCACGACAGCAGGCACGACTATCGCGGATTTTGCGGACCGCTCGCTCGGCATTGGCTATGCCGGCGGAGCGTCGATCTTGTTCGTGCTCCTTATGGCTGCCCTCGGGGTGTGGTACTGGTCAGCTGGTTCCGTTTCGGTTGATACCATCACTTCGCCGAAGGTCGAGATGTTCTATTGGGGAACGATCCTATTTTCCCAATACTTCAATGAAATGCGCCGCTTGACCGGACCGGCCCTAATTGCCGCGGTTCTGTGTCATGCGTTATTTGGCGGGATGTTGCCTTTAAGTCACTCATCAATTCGAGGGCGGGAAGCACGCGGCAGCCAGGTACCGGTCTCGCGCGACTTGGCAGGGCGCGGACTTGCCTTAAAGGTTCCGTACCCGGAACGCCGCTTGCGCGCTACCGCCGCCTCCCGAAGCTGATGACACAAAAGCTTGGCGGGTGTAGCTGAGGCAGACAACACAACTTATTCGACAAAAAGAAGAACGCGTATAGGTGCCCGAACGACAAGGTGCTGCGTACAACGGGCAAGGCGCATAATGGCCGCACGATCCTGTATCGGGCGAGCAAGTGCGCTTGCGATCCTTGCCCGTTGAAGTCGAGGTGCTGCGCGAACGCCGCCTGGCGCAAGGTGCCGCGCGACGTGAACGAAGAAGCTCGTGACCATGCTCGCGCGCTCATGGGTACGCCGGGATTCGACAAGTCCCGCGATGAGAGGAAGCAGGTCGAGATGCAATTTGCGCATCTCAAGACTCACCATCGCCTTGAACACATGCGCCTGCGAGGCCTCGACCTCCGCGCGCGACGAGTTCCATCTCGCGGCCATCGTGCAAAACCTCGAGTCACTCGCAAACTGCCTCTGGTGTCCGCCGCCAAGCGAGCCCACTGCGTGCACGGCGTGAGGCTCGGTTAGATCGCCTGGCGCGCCGGTTGCGCGCACCGTTCGCCATCTCAGCAAAGCTGCAAACCAGGTGAGGCGAGAGATGAGGCAAAAAGTGACCTTCAAAAAACTTCTCAGGGAGCCTCGCCCCTCCCGTCGCCGACTTTTTCAAAAGCATCGGTCATGAGCAGAAATTCAACCTGACCCATGAGCGCGAAAGCGTCACCGCTCGGGACCGGCCGCGCTGTCGTGCCAGCGGCCGAGGAGATAGGACGACAAGGCGGAAAGCGCCACGAAAATCGCGATGCCGGTCGCCGAGATCAAGGCCAGCGCCGCGAACATGCGCGGGATGTTCAACCGGTAGCCCGCTTCCGAGATACGGAACGCGAGGCCGGCCCCTTTGCCCGCGTTGCCGGCCGCGAGCTCGGCGACGATCGCGCCGATAAGCGCCAGGCCGCCGCCGATCCGCAACCCCCCGAGAAAGTACGGCAAGGCGGCGGGCAGCCGCAAATAGAGCAGCGTTTGCCAGCGTTTCGCGCGATAGAGCTTGAAGAGATCGACGAGGTTGCGGTCGGCCGAGGCGAGCCCCAAAGCGGTATTCGACAAAATGGGAAAAAAGGCGACGAGAAAAGCGCAGACGAGCACCGCCGCCGGCGCTTCGAGATAGATCAAAAGCAAGGGTGCGATGGCAACGATAGGGGTCACCTGCAGCACGATTGCAAAAGGCAAAAACGAGCGCTCCACCCATTTCCATTGGGTGAACAATATCGCGAGGCCAACCCCTCCGGCGACGGCAGCCGCGAGTGCGGCAAATGTGGTTTTCAGGGTCACGAGCAAGGCTGGGAACAGCGTGGCCCGGTCGGTGAAGAGCGTTTCCAGCACGCGCGAGGGCGAAGGCAAAATGTAAGCGGGCACGTTCTGCAAGCGAACATAGGCTTCCCAGGCCGCGAGCACGGCCGAAAAGACCAAGACCGGCGGGCCGTAGCGATTGACCCATCGCGGCAGGGTCACGCCAAAGGGTTTCATTTTAGATCCTCGCCCATCGCGCGGTGCAGCGCAGCCGAGGCTTGCGCGCAATACTGCGCATAGACAGTGCTCGTCCGGAAGTCCTTTCCGCGCACTGAGGGAGCGTCGATCCCGATCTCCGCAGCGATGCGGCCGGGCCGTGGGGCCATCACCGCGATTCGGGTCGAAAGATAGACGCTCTCGAAAACCGAATGCGTAACGAAGACGATTGTCGTCCCGAGCTCGCCCCGCAAGGCCAATAAATCGTCGTTGAGCTTGAACCGCGTGATCTCGTCGAGCGCCGCGAAAGGCTCGTCCATCAGCAAAACCAAAGGGCGCGGGACGAGCGCGCGGGCGATCGAGGCGCGCATGCGCATGCCCCCCGAAAGCTCGCGCGAAAAAGCCCTGCCGGAAGCGGCAAGCCCAACGAGCGCCAAGACCTCGTTAACCGCGGCGCTTGCTTCGCGCCGCGCGAACCCCCGCAAACGCAGCGGCAAAAAGACATTGTCGAAGACGCTCGCCCAGGGCATCAAGGTTGGGTCCTGAAACACAAAGCCGATCTTTCCGCGATCAAGCGAAAACCCTCGGGCGAGCGAGCCGGATGAGACCGTATCGAGACCGGCGATGAGCCGCAATATTGTCGATTTGCCACAGCCGGAAGGACCAAGCAGCGTCAAGATCTCACCGGCCCGCACCTCAAGATCGAGGCCGACGAGCGCGACCGTGCCATTCTGGTAGATCTTGCTGGCATTTTGGAAAGAGACGAGAGGCTTTGTCATCGGCGGTATTAAAGAGAGCCTGTCGTATAAGTCTAGTGCAGAACCAAAGCCCTCATCCTGAAAAGCTTGCGAAGCAAGTGTCTCGAAGGATGAGCGGCAAAGCTCTTCAGGTGCGCGCTGGCATTATAATTTGCGGGGCAGGACGTTTATCCCAACAAAGGGATAATTCGCCACAGATTCGCAATCCCTGCCCTGCTCCGCCACGCCGATCTACCGAAGGCGCTTAATAATTGACCTTCGCCCGCAATTCAGGGCGATTAACAAATAAGGTTAGTTCTCAATTAAATTGATTTCCCGAATGTCATTTTCAATGTCAAACTAACTTAATATGTGACGGCACCTATATAACCCATCGACGAGGTGAGTGATGCCGAAGAAGATATTTGCATCCATTTGGTCAGCTCTTTGCTTGTCCCTGCTACTGCTCGGCCTGCATGTACCCGGGGCGGCGGCCAAACCCGCCCCCCGAGGACAGTGGAGCACGGTACTTGCTCCCAACACGAACCAGCTGCTCTACGCGCCGATCAACCCGATCCATGCTGCGCTCTTGTCTAACGGCAAAGTGTTGATCGTTGCGGGTTCGGGGAACTGCCCGCCTTCCCAGACAGGTTGCCCAACGGGAGCGCCATACGGCCCCTCTAACGGTTCCGGTGCGGCCCTCTATGATCCGAAATTTGGAAGTTTCACTCAATTCTCGCTTTCATGGGACATGTTCTGCAATAGCATGGTGCTCTTACCGGATGGGCGCGCGTTGATCGTTGGCGGGACGACCCAATACGACCCATTCTACGGACAGCCGAAGACATCAATCTTTGACCCTTCGACGACGCCAAACACCTTCACAAATGTGCAGAGTATGGCGCAGGGGCGCTGGTATCCGACAGTGACCACTCTCGGGGATGGCCGGGCGATGACGTTCTCCGGGCTGGACGGATCTGGCAACACCACCGACCTGGTAGAAATCTATGATCCCGCGGGCTCAGGCTGGACACAAGTCGATTGCTCGTCACCAGGCGCGAATTGTTGGACCCCGCCGCTCTATCCGCGGATGCACCTTCTCCCGAATGGCAAGGTGTTTTATTCGGGGCCGAGCGCCGCTTCCTACTTGTTCGATCCCTCCATCAAGGCCTGGTCGCACGTTACCAATACCAATTACTCCTGGCGGGGATATGGCACGTCTGTTCTGCTTCCGTTGACCCCGGCGAACAACTACAACCCAAAAGTGATGATTATGGGCGGGAACAACCCTGCGACCGCTACGACGGAAATCATCGACCTCGGCGCCGCTAATCCAACGTGGAAGTATGGACCGAGCATGTCCCAGGCACGAATCGAGATGAATGCCGTCATTCTTCCAACCGGCAAGGTCCTCGCTTTGGGCGGCTCGAAATATGATGAGAGCGTTACCTCGGCCAGTCTAAAAGCTGACCTCTATGACCCCGCAAAGAATACGTTTTCATCCGCCGGAGCGAATGCGTATGCGCGGTTGTATCACTCCGTGGCCCTGCTCTTTCCCGACGCAACAGTTTGGGTGGCCGGAGGTAATCCCTCGCGCGGCAGCTATGAGCGGCGCATGGAGATTTATAAGCCCGCATATTTGTTCCAACCGAATGGAGCGCCGGCCATACAGCCATTGATCAGTAGCGCGCCCAGTTCCATTTCTTGGGGCAGCCAGTTTACCGTGCAGAGTCCAGACGCTGCCAATATTTCCTCGGTGGTACTGGTGCGCAACGGCACAGTCACTCACGCCTTCAACACGGATCAACGCCTGGTAGGAATGTCTTTCACTGCAGGCACTGGGGTATTGACCATTACGGCTCCGCCCAACCAAAATATTGCCCCTCCAGGATACTATATGTTTTTTCTTGTGAACAAGACCGGTGTGCCTTCGGTGGCGTCGAGCGTGCGACTCCACTAACGCTGCCTCAAAGTGGATGATTTCGTGGGGTAAACTGAGAAAGACGATGACAAGAGCAAAATTCACGCTAGGTCTTCTGCTTATGCTTCCGGCGTCGATTGTTGGAGCGGGACCGCTCCCTGGCACAAGCGGGACAGGCGATCAAAGTCGTATCACTGCGGCCGCGGCGTCACCAGAAGCTGCCGTCCAAGGGACATGGTCAGGCACTTTCCGTTCGAAGCATTCCCATATCGCCCCGTTTACGCTCACGCTGGTAGTTAACCCAACCATGCACGGGCATCTCATCAACAAATCTGGTCTGACTTCCTACTGCCTCCTTAGGGATGCCGATCTTCACGTTATCGTCAACGGCTCGAATGTGGCTCTTGCCAGCACTGACGAAGTTGGGAACACCATTACCTTCGAGGGGACGATCGATAAGACGGCCAGGGTGCTCACGCTAAATTACGTGACCAACGGGAGCGCATCTGGAAAATGTGAGTCTGATGACGGGACGGCATACCTGGAAAAACAATAGCCGATTATTCCGCTCTGACGCGGACAGTAGACTTTGTGAAGAATATAGTGAATTCATAGCTTAACCATTCAACGAGTTGACATCTTCCAGCTTGTGTCTGCTCTCAGACGCGATTCCTTACAAGCGGAGTGGCCAAGGCGCCGCCTTTTCACCGGCGCGGCCGCAAATCCAGTCCAACGCCCTTGCCGATGAATTGCAGGGTATAGGCGCGCTGATAATCGAGGTCCGGCTTGAACAGCCCCGCGTCCACCATCTTGGCAAAAAAGCTCTCGACCCTTGCGTCCCGCATGGCGCCGACGCCGAGCGTCAAGGAATCGCCCGAATCGACAATGCCGTATTCCTTCATCTTGGCAACCGAGTAGGCAAGCTGACCGTCGCTTATATCCGGGTTATCCTTCTTGATGAGAGCGTTGGCCGCGCAGTTGTCGCCATAAATATAATTGTACCAGCCTATGATCGAGGCATCGACGAAACGCTGGACGAGGTCCGGATTCTTGGCGATGAGGCCGCGCGTGGTTTCAATCGTCGTCGAATAGGAATCATAGCCGTAGTCGGCGATCAGAAAGACATTCGGCTTGAACTTGCCTTGCCGCTCAACCGCGAAGGGTTCCGACGTCGCATAGCCCTGCTCGATCGAATTTTTGTCGGCGATGAACGGCGCCGAGTTGAACGTATAGGGCTTGACGTTTTCGTCCTTAAAGCCATAGGCCTTCTTCAGCCATTGGTAGACCGAGACAAAACCGTCCTTGCCAATGAAGGCGGTCGCCTTCGGCAGATCCTCGATCCGGTCGAGGCCAACGCCTGGGTGCGACATCAAAATGAAAGGGTCCTTTTGAAACAGTGCGGCGACCGCGAGGATGGGAATATTTTGCGCCACCGCGTCGAAAGCTTGAATAAGATTGGCGCCGAGATCGAATTCGATTGTTCCCGCCGCCAACATGAGCCTGTTGTTGGCGTTGGGGCCGCCTTGAATAATTGTGACGTCGAGCCCGTATTTTGCATAAGTTCCGTCGGCCTTGGCCTGATAGAACCCGCCATGCTCGGCTTCCGCAAGCCAGTTCGTCGCAAAGGTCACCTTGTCGAGCGCGGTGGCTGGAGTGGCGGCAAGAGCCGCGAAGAGGAAAGCAAAAAACTTCAAGGCTAGTCCTTAGATCGGCGGCGGGTCGATCCGGCCACAGGCTTGCGCATGATAGCAACAATCGCTGGAAAGATGTCCGGGAAGTTTAAATTTGGACAAGCGCTCGCGTCCAGGCGCTTTGGGACCGGCCAAAGACGGCGGCGAGCCGGATCGCCAGCCGATCAAGCACTGGCGTTCGGACTTATGATGCGCGCTACGGGCCACGTCTCATCGGCAGGAAAGATGTTGATCAGCCCGACCCGCGCTGCCGCCGCGGGTTCTCCGCCGCCGCCTACTTTGATGCGGCGCACGGCTTGGCGAATGAGGTCGACAAGGAGTTAGGTCCTCGGGCGTGCGCTTGCCGCCCTGCGTAGGCCGAACACGGCCTTACATGCCGCGGCCGGGACGGCGGCGGCTCACGGTGGGTGAACAGGGGCAAGGAAATGCGGAGCCACCCCGCCGGTTCGGCCAGCTTCGCGGAATGGTCGTCCGGCGCAATGCGGCGCATGATGCCAAGCCGCGGGGGGCAAACCGTCACGGCCTAGGCGTCGTTTCATCTTTTTTTTAAGATATTAGTGAGCAAAGTCATGCCAGCCATCTGCTGAGAATGCTGGATCTCAGCATTTTCTCACAACAAGCGAAAACCGCTTTCCGGAACGATTCTTAGATGGTAAGCTAGCGGAAGCCTCGACACACGACGGGGCACGCCACGAGCCTCGAGCCCTGTAGGGTCGGCCGGCTTCTAACTGCGTCGGTTGGTACGCGGAAAGATTTCGTTCGTGGCGCGGGCCGGCCGGGCATCGAATCGAGTTAAAAAGGGAGATGGACGATGGCTATTG
Source organism: Methylocella sp. (assembly GCA_050728655.1). Taxonomy (GTDB): domain Bacteria; phylum Pseudomonadota; class Alphaproteobacteria; order Rhizobiales; family Beijerinckiaceae; genus Methylocapsa. Next base: position 27,770 of record JBOHJQ010000006.1, on the reverse strand, counting down.
TGCAACCTGTAGGAGTAGGCACTATAGATCGAATTGAAGGTGGCAGCGGCACCATGGTGGTTCTGATCGCGATGATCATTCTGTTTGGCGCCGCGACGTATTTCACCGGCCGGTTGTATGGCAAAGCAGGATACATTACCTGCGGCATTGGGTTCGCGGTCGTTTGCGTCACCCTAGCATTCCTCGGCGGGTTGGGGGTCTTCGGCTAACCACAAACCTGCCAATCAATACTGCGTGGCGCGCAAAGCGCGCCACGCAGCCAGGATCCCGCCTATTTGACCCGCCAACGGGCAAGCTTGTTCTCGCCTTCTGGAAGGATGTGGAGAGACCGTCGCCGGGGCGCGCTGGTGAGTTCGATTCCGGCGCATGGATCGCGGAGTTAGCGCCCCGTTGAAGTCGCCGGCGGCAAATGCAAGCTTGTCCGCGCGAACCGGTCCCAGGTCATAGTTTCCCGCCTGGGCGAAGCCTCTCAGAACCACACTCCAATGTTGCTCGCCGGCATGCTAGCGAAGGATGCCGTGCCGTGGCTGATTGCTGAACCGCGGCCACCACCGTCAGCCGTATTGGCGTCGCGCGCTTGATCGAATTGCGTTCGATCAGAAATCACGGTATCGCTTCGACGACTCTCATCGGAACAGAAACCGACGAGAGGGATAAAAAAGAAACTAGCCGATGGCTGTAGAATCTCACGCTGTTCGACAGGCAAGAAGGCTTCTCACCTTTATCGTTGAGGACAATGGAACCCCCTGCGAAGCGGAATTCGCATCCGGCGAGATACTTCGATGCGGCGCGGGAAATCCGAGAATTTTTTTGAAGTTTCATAGTGACAGAGTGCTGCGAGGCAATCCAACTGATTTTTCTTTCGGCAAAGCGTACCTGGACGGAGAATGGGATATTGAGGGGGATATACTAAACGCGCTGGACCTTCGCCATCATCTGAAGGGAAAAGGCAATTTCTATATAAAGCTGAATTTTATTGTTGACCTATTCTTTACGCCTGCGACATTGGTAAATAAGCGCGCCGTTGCCGCCCACTACAGTTTTGGTGATGATTTTTATTTGACATTTATAGACCGCACGTATCGATTCTATTCTCATGGTATATTTCATTCCGAAGACGAAACGCTGGAGCAAGCGTCCGAGCACAAACTGGAGACCATGTACGCCGCCTTGCAATTAAAGCCTGGAATGCGCCTTTTGGACATTGGTGCTGGCTGGGGTGGGGTGCACCAATATTGCGGGCCTCGCGGCATCCATGTTACGTCTCTCACATTGACTGAAGATTCCTACAACTACACTGATAGCCTAATTAAGCGCATGGAACTCAAAGATTGTTCCATAATTCTCGAAGATTTTCTCAATCATCAACCGGAAGAGCCCTACGACGCTGTGGTTATCTATGGGGTTATCGAGCATATTCCCTATTATCGAAAGTTTTGCGAACGGTTGTGGGCCTGTCTTAAGCCTGGAGGGCGCGTCTATATGGACGCAGCTGCGGCTCTTCTAAAATACGACGTGTATGATTTCGCCCGCAATTACATTTGGAAGGGCACCCACACGTTTCTCTGCTTACAGGACATAGTCCAGGAGCTTCTGTACTATGGCATGGAAATTGTGGAGATAGAGCGAGAAACCCATGATTATGAGCTGACAATGAAACATTGGGCAACGCGCTTCGACAATAACAGAGAAAAAATCGTCGAAAAGTGGGGGAAGGAAATCTACCGGGCTTTCCGGCTGTACCTTTGGGTCGGCGCCCACGCGCTTCGCGCGAATACGCTGCAAGCTTATCATCTCGTCGCGCAGAAGCATTTCTTACCAGGACCCCGCCCAAGAGTCGCGCGACGAACGTTCCAATTCATTCGCAGTCTTGTTTAGCAGAATCCTTTAAATCTAGCAGTCGGATTTGATGGAATCTCGGAATGCGTCACTGAATTTCAACACAAGCACTTGCCTATGTTTCCTTCATAAATACAATTTTAGGGGCGCCCCACCAATGGGCTCGGATAGGATGTGACGACCGGCCATGCCGGACACCACGCCGCGGTTGCGCATCTTTGATGGCAATTATTCGCCAAAAGCGCCGCAAGCCTCCAGCACGCGCCCGCAATCTCGGTCCGGCAATGTGAATGCCCCGGCGTCAACCATGACGTTTCATGCTTGCCCGGCCGGCCAAAAGGAGGCACGATCAGTCCGAAATCGATGGGCGATCTAGGCAATGCCGGTCACCGGCGCAGTTTTTCGTATCCGGCATCAAGTTGGCTATGGCATTGGTAACGTTGTCGGCATATTGGCGGATTCCGTTTGACCAAGCCGGGAAACTAGGGGCAACTCCCCGTCGTTTAGTCTTAAGAGCTGGCTGTCTCTGCCCGAACCGGCCGCAGGAGGAAACACGATATGTCGCTGAGAATCAATTCGGAAGCGCCCGACTTTACCGCCGAAACCACGCAAGGCACGATAAACTTCCATCAGTGGACCGGCGACGGCTGGGCTATCCTTTTTTCGCACCCAAAGGATTTTACGCCGGTCTGCACCACGGAACTCGGCTACATGGCGAGGCTGAAGCCGGAATTCGACAAACGCGGCTGCAAGATCATCGGGCTGAGCGTCGATCCGGTAGCGCAGCACGGCCGCTGGTCGAAGGACATCGAGGAGACCCAGGGTTATGCGCCGAATTACCCAATGATCGGCGATCCCGAGCTGAAGGTGGCGAAGCTTTATGACATGCTGCCGGCGGAAGCCGGAACCACGTCCGAGGGCCGGACGCCGGCCGACAACGCGACGGTGCGCTCGGTCTTCATCATCGGACCGGACAAGAAGATCAAGGCGATGCTGACCTACCCGATGAGCAGCGGGCGTAATTTCGACGAGGTGCTGCGGCTCCTCGACTCCTGTCAGCTCGTTGCGAAGCATCCGGTCGCCACCCCCGTGAACTGGAAGCAAGGCGAGGACGTGATCATCGTCACGTCGGTGACCGATGATCAGGCCAAGGCGCGTTTCCCAAAAGGGTTCCGCACCTTGAAATCATATCTGCGCCTTACCCCGCAGCCTTGACGGCATCGCCAACTTGGAGGGCATGAAAAGCGTCCGTCCGCTGTCGAGGCTAGCCGTATCGGAGGCGCGGCGCGCAGCCGATCCTATCCGCTAGGAGCGCGTGCCGATTTCCGCCAAGAGCAGGTCCCTAAAAACAGCTGCCAGACTTTTTCGATAGGGACCTGCCGCAAATTGTTGACATTGAGCGATTCCTTTTCGATCACCTGCTTTTATGTGATCGGCAAGCGCTCGAGGGTCTCTTTTTGACTAGCGCCTGGCGCCTTGCCGATCCGATGGCGGGATCAGATCGGGACGCAAAGGCGCCGCGGCGCGGTATCGTTAGGTTGGAGCATGTTCCAAGACCTGCTCTCGGCCCTTGGGTTGCGAAATCCCAGTCACCGATATGGAGCAAGGTAAATGGCGCAACCCGCTGCGAAATATACCAAAACCCCTGATACGGGGCAGCTGCCGGGACGCGGCCGCATTTATGAGTCGATCACCGATACGATCGGCGATACGCCGCTTGTCCGTCTAAAAAAAATCGCCCGGGAAAAGGGCGTCAAGGCCAACCTTCTCGCCAAGCTCGAATTCTTCAATCCGATTTCCAGCGTGAAGGACCGCATCGGCGTCCACATGATCTCGGTCATGGAAGACGCGGGCAATATAGCGCCCGGCAAAACCACCCTCATCGAGCCGACCTCCGGCAACACCGGCATCGCGCTTGCCTTTGTCGCGGCAGCGCGCGGCTACAAGCTCATCCTGGTCATGCCGGAGTCGATGTCGCTCGAACGCCGCAAGATGCTTGCCCTGCTTGGCGCCGAACTCGTCTTAACCCCGGCGGCGCAGGGCATGAAGGGCGCCATTTCCAAGGCTCAGGAACTCGCCGAGGCGACGCCCAGCTCGGTGATCCCAAAGCAGTTCGAAAACCCGGCGAATGTGGAAATCCACCGGCTTACGACAGCCGAGGAAATCTGGAACGATACCAAAGGCGAAGTCGATGTTTTTGTCTCCGCGGTAGGCACGGGCGGGACCATCACGGGCGTGGCGCAAGTTCTGAAGCCACGCCGGCCGAATCTGAAAATCATCGCGGTCGAGCCGGAAGATTCGCCGGTTCTCTCGGGCGGCCAGCCAGGGCCGCACAAGATTCAAGGGATTGGCGCCGGTTTCGTTCCCGCGATCCTCGACCAGTCGTTGATCGACGAAGTCTTGACCGTCGGCAATCAGACATCGTTCGACATGGCGCGGCTCGTCGCGCGCTTGGAGGGAATTCCGGTTGGAATATCGGCGGGCGCCGCCGTCGCCGCCGCGGTCGAGATTGGCCTGCGCCCGGAATTCGAAGGCAAAAACATTGTCCTTATTATTCCGTCCTTCGCGGAGCGCTATCTGTCGACGGCGTTGTTCGAAGGGTTTTGATACCGCTGGCGCAAGCTTCGCCTGCTAGGTTGCGCACCGGAACCTTTATGGGGCGGCTGGTTTTTGGAGCAAGGAGTGGGATTCCTGTGACGATCCCAGCGGCGGGCGTTGGCGGTTTCGAGAGTCATGACCGTGCAGCAAGGCCGTCTAGGGCTTTCACCGCATCACCGGAAGGCGTGAATTGAGCGGGGCTGCTGCAGGCGGCTCAGGGTATTCTCGGTCTCAAACCCGGCTCAAAAACCAGAAGCCGTGAAGCACGACACCCGTCGTCGCCACGATGAACAGGCCAAAACCCCATCTTGCGATTGGCAAAGCCGGCATCATCGTCTCGCGCAGAATGAACATCGCAAGCATTCCTAGTGCAATCGCAACGCCGGCGATAATGAGATCGATGCCCGCCACGCGGTTGGCGGCGTACCAGATCGTCTGGTTTGAAAGCGTCTTGGCGGTTCGAAAGCCATACCAATGATTGGGCGGCACGCGCTCCAAGGCCAGCGGAATTCCAATCGCGATGAACAGCAAGCCCGTCAGCCCATACAGTAACGCGACGATATCGGGTCGCATGTTAGGCAAACCATCGCGGCGGCGAGGCCGTCATGGCCAGTACCTCTTGCACGCGGCGCGAAGGCGATAATTTGGCATGAATATTGCTTGCACGGAAGGATGAAAGATGGAGATTTTTCCCATGCTAGAACTCGTCCTCCTCGGGGCCGCCGCGATTTCGATCGCAATAACGGTCTCCACCTTCGGCAGGCGCCGGTTCGTCGCCGTGCCCGCCCGGGCCGGGAACCGTCAACCATAGTTTCGCCTCGGCTAACCGCCAGTTGACAGGGCGCCGGGGTGCGGCGTGGGTGAATGCCGATGTTCTTTGCCTTGCTCATCAAAATGAATGCGCAAGGCGCCCGTATCATATGATCGAGCAAAATAGGTGATCGAGCAACCTGGGTGCGCGAGAAGTCCCGAGTTCATAGTTTGATTTCCCTTGCTTCATCAAGAAGTATTGCAGCCCAAGTCTGATCAAAGAAGCCTGAGCCTCAGCCGCAAAAGCCGCGATCTTCGTGCGCCTCGTGCTCTCGCTCCACGCGCGAGGGCGCTGTTTTATCCCGCGAACCCACCGTGCGTGCGCGCAAACCAACATGTGCTTTAACTTGGCCTCTTCTGAAAGCTCATCCATCGGATCGCGAGCTACATCGGAGCCCTCTCTAAGGCTTCCGTTTTCGCATGATCATAATTCGTGAAGCTTGTTTTCCCTTTCGTCCAGTCAGGCTTTAATAATGGGCGGGTGATGAAAGGGACGAGGCCCCAATCGCGCCCGATGGAAAAGAGGCGCCAGGCGGCCGCGTATTCCTGCGTGTTGGACCACTACCTCGGGGAAATTTATGCCGTCTTGCCGGTTCGACGTGCTTGGCCTCGGCAACGCCATCGTCGATGTCATTAGCCTGACCGATGATGATTTCCTTGCCGCCCAGGGACTGCGCAAGGGCGCGATGACGTTGATCGACGAGGCGCGCGCCGAGGCCCTCTACAAGGCGATGAGTCCGGCAACCTTCGTGTCGGGAGGGTCGGCGGCCAACACCATCATTGGCGCGGCGAGTCTCGGTTGCCGCGCGGCGTTCATTGGCAAGCTCAAGGACGACGAAACCGGCGCCGCCTTCGCGCACGATATCCGTGCGGCCAGTGTCGATTTTTCGACACCTTTCGCGAAGGATGGTCCCGCCAGCGGCCGCTGCCTCGTGCTCGTGACGCCGGATGGCCAGCGCACCCTGAACACCTTTTTGGGCGCCGCACAAAACTTGTCCGAGGCGGACGTCGACGAAGACCTCGTCAAGCAATCGGCAATCGTTTATCTCGAAGGCTATCTTTGGGATCCTCCCGCCGCGAAAGCCGCTTTCGTCAAGGCGGCAAAAATCGCGCGGGGAGCTAGGCGGAGAGTTGCTCTAACCCTGTCCGATTCCTTTTGCGTCGATCGTTACCGCGAAGAGTTTCTTTCGCTCATGCGCTCAGGCTCGGTGCAAATCCTATTCGCCAACGAGAGCGAGCTGCATTCGCTTTATCAAACCAGCGACTACGCCACCGCCGTCGCGCAGCTGCGCACCGAGAATGTCCTCGCTGTCGTCACCCGCTCCGAGCGGGGATCTGTCGTCGTGACAGGCGATGAGGTTCTCGCCGTGCCTGCGTTCCCCGTCGCGCGGGTTGTCGACACGACGGGAGCTGGCGATCTCTTCGCGGCCGGCTTTCTCGCCGGGCTCAGCAACAGCAAGAACTTTGAGACCTGCGCGCGGCTCGGCGCCCTTGCCGCGGCGGAAATCATCCAGCATATCGGCGCCCGGCCGCTCGCAGACCTTGGCCAGCTCGCCGTGCAGAACGGAATTGCGCTTTAATCGAGCGCAAGCCGTCTCGGTTGCTTTATTTTCGACGCCCGGGAGCCAAATCTAACAGAGAATGTTAAGCAGCAAAATCCATGGGAGGACGCAATGGAGCTCATCTCACGCCGTAACATGTTGTCTGTTGCCGTTGCAGGGGGCGTCTTGACGGCGGCGGCAAGCGCACAAACCGCGGGGCCGCAGCCGGAGCGGCCGGGTTACGGCGGGAGTGAACCGGGTCCTCGCAACGTCGAGCGGGATCGGCAAAACCCTGATATGCTGGTTCCGCCTTCCACCGACCACGGCACGTTACCGAACGTACGCTTTTCATTCTCCGACGCTCACATGCGGCTGGAAACAGGCGGTTGGACGCGCCAAGTGACCGCGCGCGAACTTGCCGTTTCCAAGGATATCGCGGGCGTGAACATGCGCCTGAATGCCGGCGGCGTGCGTGAGTTGCACTGGCACAAGGCTGCCGAGTGGGCCTATATGCTGTACGGGACCGCGCGAATCACGGCCGTCGATACGCAAGGGCGAAACTTCGCCGACGACGTGGGTGCCGGCGATGTGTGGTATTTTCCAGCCGGGGTTCCGCATTCGATCCAGGGGCTCAATCCGGACGGATGCGAATTTCTTCTTGTATTCGACGATGGCGACTTCGACGAAGACAATACTTTTCTCATCACTGATTGGTTCAAGCATACGCCGAGCGAGGTGCTGGGCAAGAATTTTGGGGTGCCGGCCTCGTTGTTCGGACACACGCCCGACCCCAGTGAACGCTACATCTTCCCAGCCGCGGTCCCCGGGCCGCTAAGCACCGACAAGATCGCGGGCGCAACCGCCGTGCCCCAGAGCTTTAGCCATAAATTGATGGCGCAGCCCCCGCTCAAGACGAAGAGCGGAACGGTTCGAATCACCGATTCCAGCGTGTTTCCGGTTGCCACCACGATTGCAGCTGCGCTGGTCGCGGTTGATCCCGGCGGGATGCGAGAGCTGCATTGGCATCCCAACACCAACGAATGGCAATATTATATCGAGGGTCAGGCCCGGATGGGCGTGTTCGGCGCGTCCGGCCAGGCGCGCACGTTCGATTTCCGGGCCGGCGATGTCGGCTATGTGCCCTTCGCCATGGGGCATTACATCGAGAATACCGGCACCACGCCGGTGCGATTTCTGGAAGTGTTCAAAAGCAGCACCTACGCCGATGTGTCGCTCCACCAGTGGATGGCATTGACGCCCCCGGAACTGGTCGAGGCGCATTTGGCCCTGGGTGCAGAGGTGATGGAGGCTCTGCGCAAGGGCTAGACGCCGGTAGTGCCGGCGTAGAGCTTTTAAGATATATGGAACCATCGCGCCTGGCGGGCGTCTAATGGAAAAGCCGGGGTCGCGTCGCACACGTCGCGCGGGCGCCGGAAAATAACAGAGCGAGGGAGGCACGCATGACTTCGGATTCCGCCACACCAACCGGGCCCGACTTGCGGCAAGGCGTAGCGTTAGGCGATATTCCGGACGGCGGCATGCTGGCCGGCCATGCCGGCGGCGAGGCTGTCCTGCTCGCCCGGCGCGGCGAAGAGGTTTTTGCCGTCGGCGCGGTGTGCACCCATTATGGCGCGCCGCTCGCCGATGGGCTCGTTGTCGGCGAGACCGTTCGCTGCCCCTGGCATCATGCGTGTTTCAGCTTGCGCACCGGCGAAGCGCTGCGTGCGCCCGCTCTCAATCCAGTGTCTTGCTTCCGCGTCGAGCGGCGGGACGGGTCCGTCTATGTTCAAGAAAAGCTGGAAAAGGCGGCGCCGCGTGCGCTGACCTCGCCTACTTTGCCTCGCTCCGTCGTCATTGTGGGCGGTGGGCCGGCTGCCAACGCCGCCGCCGAAACGCTCCGCAGCGAGGGCTATCGTGGCGGCATAACCATGGTGAGCGCCGATGACTCCGGTCCTTGCGATCGCCCGAATCTGTCGAAGAGCTTTCTCGCGGGGTCGGCGGAAGAGGACTGGATCCCGCTCCGGTCGCCGGACTTCTATCAAGAGCACGATATCGACCTGAAGCTCGCCACAAGCGTCGCCGCGCTCGATCCAACGAGCCGCAAGCTGCGGCTCGCCGATGGAGCCGAATTGATGTATGACGCGCTTCTCCTCGCCACCGGCGCCGAACCGGTGCGCTTAAACCTCCCTGGCGGCGATCTTTCGCATGTGCATTATCTGCGCACGTTGGCCGACAGTCTTGCAATTATCGCCAAAGCTCAAGTATCGCGGCGGGCGGTTGTCCTCGGTGCAAGTTTTATTGGCCTCGAAGTGGCGGCGTCGCTTCGCGCCCGGAGTATCGAGGTCGATATCGTGGCGCCCGAGACGATTCCGATGGAGCGGATTCTTGGAGCGGATGCCGGAAATTTCCTTCGCCAGCTTCATGAGGAGCATGGCGTAAAATTCCATCTCGGCACGACGGCGGCATCCATTTCCGCGCAAAGCGTCATGTTGAGGAATGGCGAAACGCTTGACGCCGATCTCGTTGTCGTGGGCGTTGGCGTGCGTCCTTCAGTTGCGTTGGCGGAACAAGCGGGGCTTTCCATCGACCGCGGCGTCGCGGTGAACGAATATCTTGAGACGAGCGCGCCCGGTATTTTCGCGGCCGGCGATATCGCGCGGTGGCCAGACCGGCTCACCGGCGAATCGATTCGAGTCGAGCATTTTATCGTCGCCGAGAGGCAAGGCCAGACGGCCGCGCGCAATATTCTCGGGGCACGCGAACGGTTCGACGCCATCCCCTTCTTCTGGACCGAACAATATGATGTTGCGATTGCCTACGTGGGGCATGCCGAGCGATGGGACGCGGCGGACATTGAGGGCAGTCTCGACGCGCGCGACTGCGCGATTACCTATCGCCGCGGCGGCAAGAAATTGGCTGTCGTGACAATCGGCCGGGATCGTGCCAGCCTTGAAGCCGAGGTCGCATTCGAACGCGCCGTCGCTTCCACATAGAGATTAAGCGGTGTGGGACGATGTTTTCCGGCGATCGTTGGCCGCCGGGCTTGGCCCATGCTTCCGCAGAGGCCACGCCTCGCGGCCGAAGGTTTTACTGCATTGGATGCAAGGGCGCTTGCGCAAACGAGCCCATTGCCTTATATGGATTTTCGTTCATGCGTCTCATGACGGTTGTGTAATCGAAGCGATCGCTCTATTGAGAGTGGGCCCCTCGGGACCCGCTCTTTTTTAACGCCTTCTGGGCTGCTTCGAGGTGGACGCGTGGCTCCTCGATATCTTGCTGCCGGAGCGAACCGGCGATGGACCGGGAAAGTTTGAATCGCGCCAGCAATGGCAGGGAGACGGAGGCGCAAGACGTCCTCGATGAACCTCGCTTGATCGAGGAAACCGGGGTTGCCGCGCGTGTGGCGCATGTTGCGCAACCAGTTCTGACCGATCTCGGATACCGGCTGGTCCGGATCAAGCTTTCGGCGCAAGCGGGAATGACAGTGCAGATCATGGCAGAACGTCCCGACGGGTCGATGAACCTCAATGATTGCGAGATCGTGAGCGCGGCTCTCTCCCCCATCCTCGATGTCGAGGATCCGGTAAAAGGGGCCTATCGCCTCGAAATTTCCTCGCCTGGGATCGATCGACCGCTCGTCCGCGTCTCGGATTTCCGGCGCGCTTTTGCGCGGGAAGCGCGGATCGAGATGACTACCGGCGTTAGCGGGCGCAAGCACTTCCGCGGCTTTGTTGGCGAGGTCGAAGGCGAAGGCCGAAGTGCCGTGCTGACGCTCAATCGCAGCGATGCAAAGCCAGGCGAAGCCATAAAAGCCGTGCTTTTGCTCCGCGACGTTGCCAACGCAAGGCTGATTTTGAGCGACGCGCTTATCCGCCAGTCCCTGCGGGCCGCGAAAGCGGCGCGGCGCGGACCTGGCCGCTTCGCGCGAGGCGCGCTCAAGGCGAAGCCCATTCCGCCCGCTGGCGTGCGATCAAGCTTCAAGCGCGCCAAATCAAAGCAAGCCAAAGTGACGGCGCCGCGACAGTCCGGCGCGGCTTCGCCCGCGACAGGAGACAATGATGGCAGTCAGCGCCAATAGGCTCGAACTCTTGCAGATCGCCGACGCTGTCGCGCGGGAAAAATCGATCGATCGGCAAATCGTTCTCGCCTCGATGGAGGACGCCATTCAGAAAGCGGCGCGGTCCCGCTACGGTCAAGAGACCGAGATTCGCGCGGAAATCAATCCAAAAACCGGAGAGATCCGGTTTTCCCGCCTGCTCCTTGTCGTCGATCAGATCGAAAACGACGCCACTCAGATCACGGTCAACGAGGCGCGCAGGAAAAACCCGGCGGCGCAGGCCGGCGACTGGATCGCGGAAACCTTGCCTCCTTTTGATTTCGGGCGGATCGCCGCGCAATCGGCTAAGCAGGTGATCGTTCAAAAGGTCCGTGAAGCCGAGCGCGACCGGCAATATGAGGAGTACAAGGATCGGATCGGCGACATCGTCAACGGCGTCGTGAAGCGGGTGGAATTTGGCAATGTGATCATCGATCTCGGACGCGGGGAGGCGACGATAAGGCGTGACGAAATGATCCCGCGCGAAGTTTTCCGGCCCGGCGATCGCGCACGCGCCTATGTCTATGACGTTCGCCGCGAACAGCGCGGGCCGCAGATTTTTTTGTCGCGCACCCATCCGCAATTCATGGCCAAGCTGTTTCGCCAGGAAGTGCCGGAAATCTACGATAATGTCATCGAGGTGAAATCGGTCGCGCGCGATCCGGGGTCGCGCGCCAAGATCGCGGTGATTTCACGGGATACTTCGATCGATCCGGTCGGCGCCTGCGTCGGCATGCGCGGATCGCGGGTGCAGGCGGTCGTCAATGAATTGCAGGGCGAGAAGATCGATATCATTCCATGGTCGCCGGATGCCGCCACTTTCATCGTCAACGCGTTGCAACCGGCCGAAGTTGTCAAGGTCGTGCTTGACGAGGATTCCGCGCGGATCGAAGTCGTCGTGCCCGATGATCAGCTCTCCCTGGCGATCGGGCGGCGCGGCCAAAACGTCCGGCTTGCGTCGCAGCTTACCGGTTGGGATATCGATATTTTGACGGAGGCGGAGGAATCGGAACGCCGGCAGAAGGAATTTGCCGAACGCACGAGCATCTTCATGAAAGCGCTGAATGTCGACGAAGTTGTCGGCCAGCTGCTTGCGTCGGAAGGGTTCCGGTCGGTCGAGGAATTGGCGTTCGTCGAGGCTTCCGAGGTTGCCGCGATTGAGGGTTTCGATCAGGACACGGCCACCGAGATTCAGACCCGCGCGAATGATTATTTGGCAAAGGTCGAGGCCGAGCAGGACGCGCGGCGGCGAGAACTTGGCGTGTCCGACGAACTCAAGGAAGTCGCCGGGGTCACGACGGCGATGCTCGTCAGATTTGGCGAGAACGATATCATGACCGTGGAAGACCTCGCCGGCTGCGCGACCGACGATCTCGTCGGCTGGAGCGAACGTAAGGATGGCGAAACGACAAAGCACGCGGGCGTACTTGACGGTTTCGAAATCTCGCGCGAGGAAGCGGAATCCCTGATCATGAGCGCGCGGGTCAAGGCGGCGTGGATCGAAGCCCTGCCCGATCGCGCGGCCGAAGACCCATTCGCGAACGAGACCGGCGAATAGGAGGAAATCATTTGGCCAGGCCCGCACTCCTCAAAGCGGAAGGTTCGCCCGAACGGACCTGCATCGTCACACGGGCGACAGGTTTGCCCGAGGACATGATTCGTTTCGTGGTTGGGCCGGGTGCGATCGTCGTGCCTGATATCAGACGAAAATTACCGGGACGCGGCGTGTGGGTGACGGCGCGGGCCGGCCACGTCGCGGAAGCCATCAAACGGCAAGCTTTCTCCCGTGGTTTTAAGACTACGGTCGTGGCTTCGGAGAATTTGGCGGCCGAGATCGAGGCGCTTTTGACGAACGACTGCTTGCAGGCGTTGTCGCTCGCCAGCAAGGCAGGGCAAGTCGTGCTTGGTTTTGCCAAAGTCGAGGAGGCAATCGCCTCTCGCGCCATCGAAGGTCTGGTTCATGCTGCCGATTGCGGCGCCGATGGGATGCGCAAGCTCGGGCAGAGCCTGCGCCGGCGTTACGGCGATGAGCGGGCGAGGCCGCGCGTGGACCTGTTTCGATCCGGACAGCTGGATTTGGCATTGGGGCGGGCGAATGTGATACACGCGGCTTTGCTCGTGGGCCCGGCAAGCGCGGGTTTCTTGCAACGCTGCCGGAAGTTGACGCTTTATCGATCCGGATCGCCTGGGGCGGAAAGCCTAGACCGGCCGTCAGAGCCGGGATCGAGTGGGGAATCGAGTAGCCTGCCGGCCGAAACCGATTGGGCGGGAACGCAAGACTGATGAATGACACTAAGAATCCCGGTGACACGCTGAGCGTTGGTCCGGCCAAAACGCTAACATTGAAACGTCCGGTCGAGGCGGGCATCGTGCGCCAGAGCTTTTCCCATGGGCGCTCGAAAGCGGTGGTCGTCGAGAAGGTGAAGCGCCGCATGATCGCGCCGGGCGAGGCGCATGCGCCACGCGAGGCGACTTTGCCGGTGCCGCCCGCCGCCGCCCCGAGGCCGCTCCCGCAGCTGACCCCGGCACGCCCGCAAGCGCCACCGCAGCGCACGTCGTCCGGGGTTATTTTGCGTTCGCTGACGGAGGAGGAACGCGAATCGCGGTCGCGCGCGCTTTCCGGGGCGCGTGAACGCGAGGTGGAAGAGCGTAAGCGTGCCGAAATCGAGGCCAAGGCCCGCGAAGAACGAGAAGCCCGCGAACGTGACGAGCGCGTCGCGGCGGAAGCCCGCAAACGCGAGGAAGAGTCGCGGCGCGCGCAAGATGCCGAAGCCAAGCGCCGCTCGGAAAGCGAGGCCATACGGCGTCTCGCCGGCGGCGAACCGGCTCCAGCGCCGGCGGCTCTGCGCAAGGGACAAGCCGCCACGGCGATGGCTCCGGCCGGCTTTTCCTCGGCGCCCAAGCCGTCCGCGGCTGAGGACGAGGAAGCTCCACACCTTATTCGCCGTCCTGGAATGCCGGTCAGGACTGCTATTCCGCGCCCAGTCCGGGGTGCCGGAGGAAAAAGCCGCGGCCGCCTGACGGTCGCCAATGTCACCGGGGAAGAAGAAGAGCGCACCAGGTCCGTTGCCGCTTTCCGCCGCCGCGTGCAACGGCTGAAGGGTCATGTCAACGAAACCAAGGAAAAGCTCACGCGCGAAGTAATCCTGCCCGAGACAATAACGATCCAGGAATTGGCCAGCCGCATGTCGGAGCGTGGCGTCGATGTCATCAAGCTTCTGATGAAGCAGGGCCAGATGGCGAAAATCACCGATGTGATCGATGCCGACACGGCGCAGCTCATCGCCGAGGAACTCGGCCACAGCGTGAAACGGGTCGCCGAGGCCGATGTCGAGGAAGGGCTCTTCGATGCGCCGGACTCCGGCGAGCATCTCGTGCCGCGCCCTCCGGTCGTGACGATCATGGGTCATGTCGATCATGGCAAGACCTCGCTGCTCGACGCCATCCGGCACGCCAATGTCGTCTCCGGGGAGGCCGGCGGCATCACCCAGCACATTGGCGCCTATCAGATCGTTGCGCCGAACGGCTCGAAGGTGACGTTCATCGACACACCCGGTCACGCGGCATTCACCGCGATGCGCGCGCGCGGCGCCAAGGTCACCGACATCGTCGTTCTCGTCGTCGCCGCGGACGATGGCGTCATGCCGCAGACGGCGGAAGCGATCGCCCATGCGCGCGCCGCCAATGTCCCGATGATCGTGGCGATCAACAAGATCGACAAGCCAGACGCCAAGCCAGAGCGGGTGCGCAGCGAATTGCTGCAACATGAAGTGCAGGTCGAATCGCTCGGTGGCGAAACGCTTGAGGTCGAAGTTTCGGCGACCAAGAACATCAATCTCGATAAATTGCTCGATCTGATCGCGCTGCAAGCCGAACTGCTCAACTTGCAAGCCAATCCGGCGCGCCCAACCGAAGGAACCGTCATCGAGGCGCGTCTCGACAAGGGCCGCGGGCCGGTGGCGACCGTGCTGGTCCAACGCGGCACGCTCAAGGTAGGCGATCTCGTCGTCGGCGGCTCGCAATGGGGCCGCGTGCGCGCCCTTCTCGACGACAAGGGCGAGACGAGACAAGACGCCGGTCCGTCGATGCCGGTCGAGGTCTTGGGCTTTTCCGGGTCGCCCGAGGCCGGCGATCGCGTCGCCGTCGTCGATACCGAGGCGAGAGCGCGCGAGATCACCGAATATCGCGAGCGGCAGAGGCGCGAGAAGGCCGCCGCGCGGGGCACGCGCGGATCGCTGTCGGATATGATGAGCCAGTTGAAGACGGCTGGCCGCAAGGAGTTTCCGCTCGTCATCAAGGGCGACGTTCAGGGCTCTGTCGAGGCGATCGTCGCGGCGCTCGAAAAGCTCAACACCGAGGAAGTCGCGGCGCGCGTGATCCATGCGGGCGCCGGCGGGATCACCGAATCCGACATAACCTTGGCCGAAGCCTCGGGGGCGGCCGTGATTGGCTTCAATGTGCGCGCGCACAAGGAAGCCCGCGCACTGGCCGAACAGTCGGGCATCGAGATCCGCTACTACAATATCATCTACAATCTCATCGACGATGTGAAAGCGGCAATGTCCGGCCTCCTCGCGCCGGCCCTGCGCGAGGACATGCTTGGCAATGCCGCAGTCCTGGAAGTCTTCACGATTTCCAAGGTGGGCAAGGTCGCGGGCTGCCGGGTCACGGACGGCACGGTTCAGCGCGGCGCCCGCGTGCGGCTGATCCGCGACAACGTCGTGGTGCATGAAGGCAAGCTCTCGACTCTCAAGCGCTTCAAGGACGAGGTCAAGGAAGTGCAGGCCGGTCAGGAATGCGGCATGGCGTTCGAGAATTACCAGGACATGCGGATCGGCGATATCATCGAATGCTATACCGTGCAGGAGATCAAGCGCTCGCTGTGAGGCTGGGCTCGAGCGCGCGGAAAAAGCGGCGATCCGGGCCATCGAACGGCTGTTAGCGTTTCAGGGTGATGAAAAGCCCGAGGATTGAGCGCCAGAATCGCCAGAGTCCCGATGTCCAGAGTGCACCACCAGCAGGGCGGCGAGCCTTCGCAACGGATGCTGCGCGTGGCCGAGCTCATCCGCCATGCCGCGGCCGAGCTTTTGGTTCGTTCGGCGATGGGCGATCCGGTTCTCGAAAGCAAGGCGATAACGATTATTGAAGTGCGGATGAGTCCCGATCTGAAGCTCGCCACGATTTTTGTCATGCCGCTCGGCGGCACAAAGGTTGCGGATGTCCTGGCGGCGCTCGACCGGCACAAGAAATACTTGCGCGGCGCGATAGCCCGGCGCATCAACCTCAGATTCGCGCCGGAAATTCGCTTCAAGGCGGACCCGCGCTTCGCCTATGACGAGAAGATCGACGCATTGCTCGAATTGCCCGAGGTGAAACGCGATTTGCGCAAAAATCTGGACAAGCCAGAATGAAGGTCGGCGCACCGGCGCGAAACGACGTGCATGGCTGGGTCGTGCTCGACAAGCCGGCCGGCATGACATCGACCCAAGCGGTAACCCGGCTGAAGCACATCTTCAACGCCAAGAAGGCCGGACACGCCGGAACGCTCGACCCGCTCGCCACGGGGGTTTTGCCGGTCGCTTTCGGCGAGGCGACGAAAACCGTGCCTTTCGTTCAAGACGGCGAAAAGGCCTATCGCTTTACGGTGCGCTGGGGCACCGAGACGGATACCGACGATGCCGATGGCAGGGTTGCCGAGCAATCGGACGCGCGGCCCGCCGCCGATGCGATCCTTGCACAGTTGCCGCGGTTTATCGGGACGATCCAACAACTGCCGCCGTCCTATTCGGCGATCAAAATCAATGGCGAGCGCGCTTACGATCTCGCGCGTGGTGGCGCGGCGCCGGTGTTGGTTCCGCGTCCGGCGACGATCCACGCGCTCGAACTCATTGACGCGGGGCGTGACGAGGCGGTGTTCGAAGCCCGCTGCGGCAAGGGAACCTACGTGCGCGCGCTTGCCCGCGACCTTGGCAGAAGCCTTGGTTGTTATGGCCATGTCAGCGCATTGCGGCGGACCAGAGTCGGGCCATTCTTCGCAGTGGATGCGGTGCTTTTGGCGGATTTAGACGGCGAGGCCTCCTGCGTAAAAGCCTTGCGCCGCGTCGAGGCGGGGCTTTTGGAAGTGCCGCGGGTCGTGGTCGATTCCAGCATCGCCGCCAGGCTCCGGCGGGGCCAACCGGTCCTGTTGCGCGGCAATGACGTGCCGTGCGATGGCATCGCCTATGCCGCCTATCGCGGCGTGGTTATCGCCGTCGGCGCGGTCGAGAAGGGCGAATTAATTCCAGGCCGCGTCTTCAATCTGCCGCTTTAGGTTGGCCTGGAAGATTTATCTTCGCCGAGCATCGCTTCGAGCTTTGCGCGCTCGGCTTCGGACAATCTGTTTGCCGGGCCAACGCTGGCTTGCCGCCGCCGCGCAACAAGAATGATGCAGCCGCCCGCAACAAGCACCAGGAATGGCGCGCCCCAAAGCAACCAGGTTTCAAGCTTGAAGGGCGGCTTCAGCAATATGAAATCGCCATAGCGGCGGACCAGGAAGGCGCGAATCTGATCGTCGCTGTCGCCCGCCTGGAGCCGCTCGCGGACGAGAACGCGCAGATCGCGGGCGAGATCCGCGTGGGATTCATCGATCGACTCGTTCTGGCAAACCATGCAGCGCAATTGCGCGGAAAGCACGCGTGCTCTTGCCTCAAGCCTCGGGTCCGTCATGATCTCGTCCGGCTGAACCGCCCTCGCCGCAAGCGGCGCCAACAACAGCAGACAGGAGAGGACGACGCCGCGTGCAAGAATCTTCAAATTCATTCCGCCGGTTGCGGGCGCGGCGCTTGCGCCTTGCGGGCGCGGCGCGCGATGCCGATCCTGAAACTCAGGTCGCTGAGCGACAGGCATCCGCCGAAAGCCATGACCAAGGCGCCGATCCAGATCAAGGCGACAAGCGGCTTCCAGAATATCCTTGCGTTGACAGCGCCATTGGCCGCGACATCACTGATGCTCATATAGACTTGGCCAAGGCCAAGGGTCGCGATGCCCGCCTCCGATCGATTCATGCGGCGGGCGGGATAAAACCGCGTTGCGGGTTCGATTGTAGCGACGAGTGCACCGTTGGAACGGATCAATGTGCGCCCGGCGAGTTCGGAATAGTTCGGGCCATTGCGCGGCACAACACTCTCGAAGGTCAGTTCATAAGGGCCGATTGCGACCGCGTTTCCAGGCTTTAACGCCGTGATCTTCTCGGCGCCCCAGCCGGTCGCGGCAAGGCCGAGCAAGGTTATTCCGAGCCCAGCATGGGCGAAGGCCGTGCCGAAGGCGTGGCGCGGCAGGCCGCCCGCACGTTGACGCACCACGTCAGCGGAGACGCCGCCGCCGAAAAGACGCCTGCAAAGATCGACGAAAGAGCCGAGGATCATATAAACCGCGACACCGGACAAGATGACGCTGATCGCGGGGCCGCCGCGCCAGGCCGCGAGGACCGCCATGAAAATGAGCCCCGCCCCGAAGGCGGCGGCGAGCCTTTGCACGACCCCGGCGAGATCGCCGCGTTTCCACGGCAGCAACTGGCCAACCGGCATCAGGATAAACAGCGGAATGAACAAAGGCACGAAAGTCAGATTGAAGAAGGGCGGACCGACCGAGATTTTTTCGCCCGTGACGGCTTCGAGCGCCAGCGGATAGAGGGTGCCGGTGAAAACCGTGGCACAGCAGGTGGTCAAGAGCAGATTGTTGAGGACGATGGCGCCCTCCCGCGAGACGGGAGCGAAGAGGCCGCCTTGTTTCAGCCCGCCTGCCCGCAGCGCGAAGAGAGCAAGCGATCCGCCGATGAAGATCACCAAAATGAGGAGGATAAAGACCCCCCGCGTGGGATCGCTCGCGAAGGCGTGCACCGACGTCAATACGCCCGAGCGAACCAAAAAGGTTCCGACAAGCGATAGCGAAAAGGCCAGGATCGCAAGGAAGATCGTCCAGATCTTGAGAGCTTCCCGCTTTTCCATCACCGCCGTGCAATGCAACAGCGCGGTGGCCGCGAGCCATGGCATCAGCGAGGCGTTCTCGACCGGATCCCAAAACCAGAAGCCGCCCCAGCCGAGCGTGTAATAGGCCCAATAGGAGCCCATCGCTATGCCAAGGGTCAGGGAAATCCAGGCGATCAGCGTCCAGGGCCGCACGAAACGTGCGAAGACCGCATCGATGCGGCCCGCAATCAAAGCGGCCGCCGCGAAGGAATAAGTGATCGAAAGCCCGACATAGCCGAGATAAAGCAGCGGCGGGTGGATGGCGAGGCCCGGATCCTGGAGGAGCGGGTTCAAATCATTGCCCTCCGCCGGCGCGACGGCAAGCCGCGCGAAGGGATTCGATGTGAGCAGAATAAACAGAATGAATGCGGCCGCGATCCAAGATTGCACGGCGAGCACATTGGCGCGCATGTCTTCCGGCATCGATCGCGAAAACACGGCGACCGCCGCGGCGAACAGCGAAAGCACCAAGACCCACAACAGCATTGAGCCTTCGTGATTGCCCCAGACGCCGGTGATTTTATAGATCAAGGGCTTGGCGGAATGGGAGTTCTCGACGACATTGACAAGCGAGAAATCGGAGACCACATGGGCCATCGTCAAGGCGAAGTAGGCGTAGGCCACGAGGCCAAAGCCGATCAGCGCGACGGGAGGCGCGACGGCCATCAGGCGCGGGTCCCGCGTTATGCTGCCCCATACCGGCAACACGGAATTGACGAGCGCGAGCGCCAAAGCGAGGACCAGCGCGTAATGGCCGGTTTCGACGATCATCTGCGCCTCGTGCACAAAATCTCGGTTCTTGTCCTCACCATTGCATCCTCATTTGGCCATGCTTGCCGCTTCCGCGCCTTCCCGCCAGAGCCCTTGTTTCTTCAACGCGTCGGCGACGTCGCGCGGCATGTAGCGCTCATCGTGCTTGGCAAGAATATTGTCGGCGTGAAAGATTTTGTCGTACCCAAGCGTTCCCTCGGCGACGACCCCTTGTCCTTCCCGGAAGAGGTCGGGCAATGGCCCCGTATAGGTCACTACGATATCTTGTTTTTTATCGGTGACGGCAAAGTGCACCGTGCTCTCGCCCTCGTGGACAAGCGAGCCCTCTCGCACGAGGCCGCCAATACGCAGCCTTTGCCCGGCGTGCGGCGCTTTTTGCGCAAGTTCGCTTGGCCCATAGAAAAAGACGATATTGTCGCGCAGCGCCAAAAGGACGAGTCCTAGGGCGAGGCTGAGCGCGGCGAGCGCGGCGGAGATCAAAACGAGGCGGCGTTTCTTGCGCGTCATGATTAATTCCAACTGTCGATAAAAACGACCTATCGCCGCCAGATGTCTTCGCCGCCGTCCCGGGCCTCTGTGAAGCGTGGAAGCCCACTTTAGCATTCGCCAACAGTAACGAACCTGACTCTCAGCACTTCGATCGACAAAAACGACCGCCACAGTTAAAAACAAACCAAAATGGATTCAAATAGTTCAGATCGACCGGCTCTGCTAAACGGTGCACCATTTGAGCCGTCTTATCAAGGCGCCTTCTGATTAATCAAATTACGGGGACATTTGTCTCTAACAATGTCAAGGATAGAACAAGAAATACGACTATCTTGCTTATCTTCCGCTTTTATTACATCGGACAAACCGAGAAGGTATAACCCATAAACAATTGCGAGAAAACATATACACCAAAATATAATTGAGCCTGTCGCACCTTCAAAATGAATTGGACCCGCATCTAATTTTAATTGTTGCCCAACCACCTGATGGATTGATATTACTACAGTAAATGCCAATAGTGCTGCAAACGCAGCCCCTATTATTGGTAGAAAACTTGGGTGTATCGGGATGTCAAAATATAACCTTATACCATAGATAACAGCTACGCCAATCATGCACCAGAAAAACGTTATATAAATATATTTTGAAAACTCTCTTGGTGTTTCTTGTGGCATCTTGGCGTTTTCACCAGCTTTAGATTTAGCTTCAGTTGGTTTGCTTTGTTCTGTCATAATTATTCCTATTATTTCACAACGATAGCCGACTTCGTTTGTTGCCCAGGTTTGGTATAAAACTAGCCCTCTAACCCAAGTTCCCGCGCGAGCGCCTCGATGCGCGCGATTGCGCTTGGATCGCCCGCGAGACTGTGTTTTGCATCGATAAGCGCCGCGCGCGCCTTGCCGGGCTCGTGCAGCACCGTATAGGAGCGAACAAGGCGAAGCCAGCCTTCGAGATCCTGCCCATTTTCAGCGAGGCGCGCGGCGAGTCCCTCCACCATTCCGCGAATGGCATTCATCCGGCCGGCTTCCGGGAGCGCCTCGATCTTGGCCGCCAAGCCGTCTTGCCTTGGCTCGGGCCCCGCGCCGAGCGCCGCCAGTCGCTCGCGCAGCGCTTGCGCCCAAGGCGCGTCTTGCGGCGCTTCGGCGACAAGCCTGCTCCAGATTTCCGTTGCACGCGTCCTGTCCCCCTCCTGTTCGGCGGCGAGCCCGAGAAAAAAGCGGGGCTCGGCGGCCGAGGGATCTTTCGCCGCCGCCGCTTCGAAGGATTGTTTGGCTTCCGGCGTCACCACGCCCTTGGCGGAGGCAACCAGCGCTTCCCCGTAAAGGGCATGGCGCGCCGGTGTCTCGCCCAGTAGGCGCAACGCCGCCCGCGCGGCATCCACGGCCTCGCCCGCGCGGCCCATCCGGAGGTAAACCGGCGCCAAAACCTCATAGCCGCGCCCATCGTCCGGATGTTGCGCAAGATGCGCTTCGATCTTGGCGATCGCGGCCGCCAAATCCATGCGCGCGGGCGCGGCTTCAAGCCGCGCCGCGAGCGGTGCATCGGGCAACTCCGGATGGCCGATGGTCGTATAAAGCGAAAGCGCCAGAACTGGAACGAAAATCAATACGCCCATGGAAGCAAGCCTGGCCCTAGTCCGCGATGTCGCCGGCGGCGCTTCAATCGCGGCGTCGGCCGCGATCAGGCGGCGGGCCGCTTCGGCCTTGGCGCCTCGCGCATCGTCCGCCGCCACGAGCTGTTGCGCCTCGTCCCTTTCAATCTCGGCGAGTTGGGCCTTGTAGATAGCGATGCCGATTTCGCCGCGCGCAACCCCGCGCGGGGTTTTCGCAAGCGGCCATAGGACGCCTAGCACCGCGGCGACGGTCAGCACGGCGAAAATCAACCACAACATGGAGCCTTAATAGTGATTGGCCGCGCGGTTGCAAGGCTCATCGGGTCACAAATATTTGGCGGGTAATCGGTTGATCTCATGCCGAGGGCAGCCTAAGCTCCGCGCGCAGTCCGCCCGCGGGGCTATCTTCGAGCGACAAATGGCCGCCGCAAAGCGACGCCAGATCGGCGACGATCGCAAGCCCGAGGCCCGATCCGGGCTTCGTTTCATCGAGGCGCTTGCCGCGCGTCAGCGCGGCCTGGCGCAGCCCGGCGGCAAGTCCTGGCCCATCGTCGTCGATGGTGACGCGAAAGAACCGGCGTTCCGAAAGGTTGTGCGAGGGCTCCGGCGCAATCTTGATCGCAACCGCGTGGCGCGCCCATTTTCCGGCGTTATCGACGAGGTTGCCAACCATCTCCTCGAAATCCTGGCGTTCCCCTTGAAAACGAATGGTCCCCTTCATCGAGAAGGTGAAGCCAATCGCCCGCTCCGCATAGATTTTTTCGAAGGTGCGGACCAGGGCTTCGACGGCGGCGGCCACCTCGGTCGCTCCGCCCAGCGTCCGGGCCCGGACCGCCGCGCGGGCGCGGTTTAGGTAATAGGACACCTGATCGCGCATGATGGCGGCCTGCTCCTCCACCTTGGCCGCGAGCGGGCCGGTATCGACCGCGGCTTCGTTGACGATGACGCTGAGCGGCGTTTTCAAGGCATGCGCGAGATTGCCGACCTGGGTGCGCGCACGTTCCACCACGTCGCGATTGGCGTCGATCAGCAGATTGAGCTCGCTGGCCAGCGGCGCGAGATCCTGCGGAAAATCGCCTTCGATTTTATCGGCTTCACCGCGTCTTATCGCAGCGACCCCTTCTTGTAATTGCCAAAGCGGTTTTAGGCCATAGCGAAGCTGCATCGCCGCTGAGACAACGAGAGCCAACGCAAGAGCCGCGAAGGTGATCACGAGGTCAAACTCGAAGCGGGAGATTTGCGCTTCGATTTCCTCGGTCGTCGCGGCAACTTGGACAAGATAAATTCCTTGATCTTCAGTATCGATGGTGCGTTCCAGCACGCGCAAGGCGCGGTCGTCGGGCCCTATCGCGTAGCCTCGGCGAGCGCCACCGGGACCGGCCGCGCCGCCGGCATCGGACAGACGCGGAAGCTTTGCCGCGAATAGAGAGCGCGAGCTTCTGATTTCGGGCTTCGGCACGTCCAGCCGGGTGATTTGCCAATACCAGCCAGACAGGGCCAGCTCGAATTGCGGCTCGCCAAGCTGGCCCGGCCTGGTGCGGCTATCTTCCGAAGGGGTTGCGATATCGGCGACGAGGGCATGCAGATAAACGCCGAGGCGCTCATCGAAATTGGCCTCGGCGGTGCGCCGGTAGATCGTCGAGAGAACGAGTCCCGCGACGAGAAGAATGCCAAAGCTCAAAAGTGCGGCGGAAACGAAAAGCCGCGTAGCGATGGAGCGCGGCCTTCGCCAAACCGGGGCGCTGTCCGGCCGCGCCGACCTGGACGGCCGCTCTAGCACTTCACCGTTTCGCATATGCAGCCGCCGGCAAATTGTCCCTTGGCTGGAACTTGTTTCACACCGGCACGTATCGGACGCCGCCGCGTGGCATCAAAACTTGCAGTTCCCAACGCAATTCGAATAATTACGTGCACAGACCCATTTAGATTTGGCGACGTTCCCCGCTTTACCCATGCACGGGTCGACGATATCGTTACACTTTTTTATGCAATCGGGGTCGAGCTTTTTACCGGTCATCGCCTCCTTTGCGACGCTCGATGAGGCAGCCGAGGCGCCCCCCACCGTGACGACAGTCAGAAACGCGCCGCAGATGGCGCTCCGCGCCATCGATCTCAAGGCAACCATGATCATAATATCCTCCCGGGGGCTGTTGGCGCGACCGGCCGCCCTGCTTTGATGCGTGCAGGCTCGCGCGGTATGCGCGGTCAAGGAGACTATACGTCGCCGCGCGGAAAAGGAAGGGGCATAGAGGCCGAGATTTCGGAGGCGGTGCTCATGTGCCCTTTTTGGCTGTCGCTTATTGCCGAGCAGCTGCTTTCTCTCATGATCATATCCGCAACTTTTTGGGATCATGCACGATCGGCGGGGCTTACCCGCCGCGGCTTAGCCCCATCCTCCGCTTCCGGTGCGGCCACGAGATAGCCGAGCCCGCGCATCGTCTGAATGACATCGCCGCCGAGCTTCTTGCGCAGGCGTCCAACAAAAACCTCGACCGTATTCGAATCGCGATCGAAATCTTGATCGTAGAGATGCTCGATGATCTCGCTGCGGGATACGATCCGGCCCGCATGATGCATCAAATAGGACAACAGCCGGTATTCGTGCGAGGTAAGCTTGACCGGATTGCCATCGACCGACACCCGGGCCGTGCGTGTATCGAGGTGCACCGGACCGCACCTGAATTCGCTCGTGGCATGGCCGGCGGCACGCCGCAACAGCGCGCGCAGCCGGGCAAGGATTTCCTCGATATGGAAGGGCTTGGCGACGTAATCGTCGGCCCCGGCGTCGAACCCCTGAACCTTGTCGCTCCACCGGTCGCGGGCAGTCAAAATCAACACCGGCATGACGCGGCCGGCCCGGCGCCATTCACTCAGCACGGAAGCACCGTCCTTCTTGGGCAAGCCCAAATCCAGGACGACGGCATCGTAAGGTTCGGTGTCGCCCAAAAACCATCCTTCCTCACCATCGAAGGCGCGGTCGACCGCGTAGCCCGCCCGCGAAAGCGCGGCGACGATCTGCCGATTGAGGTCCTTGTCATCCTCGACGACGAGCAACCGCACGCGTCATACCCCTTTGCAAAAGCAATGTTTCACGCGAAACTCTGCCGCTTCTCCCAGCGCCGAACGCAAGGCTGGAACGCCGACGGTCTTTCCTACCACCAAGACTTCAATGTTCATTCTTCGTACCAATGACCTGTCCGGTCTTGGCATTGACGAAAACGTGAATGACGCGGCCGTCGTGGCGCAGAAGGCTCATCTCATAGACGAGCTCCTCGCTCCAGCGGCAAAGCTTGACCCCGATGGCTTCCGCCTGCGACCGGCTGGCCGCGCTCCGCATCGCACGAAACGGCTCAAACAGCCCATGCGCGAGAATCTTTTCGCGCGTCTCGGCCGTCGAGAAACAGACGCGGGCCGGCTCTGGCTCCGTCCGAGCAGCCGCGCTTGACCCCAGATAGGCAGCGACAATGACCGCGATGAAATAAAGCATGCCGCAAGGCTGGCGCGACGATAATGAATGAGCCATGAATATTGTCACCATGCGCGGCCATTTTCGAATCGTTGCACTCGCCAAGGCTTGTTTGCCGGCCCCGCGCGTGGGGTTAGGCACGATCCTGGCCTGCGTGTCCGGCATGGTTTTGACGGCGCCGGTATCTGCTTTGGTCGGTCCTGCCCGAGACGCCCCGGAGCTCGCGCCGTATGTCGTTACGGTTCTGGACAAGCGCGGCGGCGGCGCCAGCTTTTGCACCGCGAGCGTCGTCGCTCAAGACGTTGTCCTGACCGCCGCCCACTGCGTCTCCAATCTTTCAAGCACGCAAGTGTTTTTCCGGGGCGGCAAGAGCCATCTGGTTCTATTTGATATTGCGACGATCGCCGTTCACCCGGAATTCCGGCCCAAAATCGGGCGAAAGCATTTGATTTCCATCGATCTTGCGCTGCTGCGCCTGGCCGAGCCGTTGCCGCCCGCATTCAAACCCGTCGAGCTTACGGAATCCGCTCCGGTTGCGATCGGGCAGCCATTTCGCATCGCGGGTTTTGGTCGTGCGGATGAATGCGTGAGCGGAACGTCAGGTGTCTTGCGGGCGGGCATTCTTGTTGCGCGCGGACCGAAATCGCCGGTTCTTGTCTGGCTTGTCGATCCGGACGGCACCGGACTTGGCGGTTGCACGGGGGATTCCGGCGCGCCGGTCCTCGCCGTCGGTCAACCGGCGCTCGTCGCGGTGGCGATCAGGGCCAACGGCACCAACGGACATTCTTGCGGCGCCATGACCGAGGCGGTGCTCATTGGGCCGCAAATGCCATGGGTTCGCAAGACCCTGCAAGCCTGGGGAGCGGCCTGGAGCACGGCCCATTAGCCCCACCCCGCCCCAGTTGCCCCCCTCCCGGGAAAAGGGTTGCGGCTTCGCTCTGGCATTCGCCCTAACTCAAACGCTCCGGCTAATGCGTCATGGCGCCGGGGGGTTCCTCCTCGGAGGAAAGCGGCGCGAGCGGCTTTGCCTCCTCCTCCCAAACTATCGGCACCGGCTGGCGGACCAGGGCATGGCTCAATACCTCTTCCATGCGCGAGACCGGCACGATTTCGAGCGCGTTCTTGACCGGGTTTGGAATTTCAACCAGATCCTTGGCGTTTTCCTCGGGAATTAAGATCTTCTTTAGGCCACCGCGCAACGCCGCAAGCAATTTTTCCTTGAGCCCGCCGATCGGCAAAATCCTGCCGCGTAAGGTGATCTCGCCGGTCATCGCTATGTCGCGCCGGATCGGAATGCCGGTCATGATCGAGACGATCGCCGTTGCCATGGCCACCCCAGCCGATGGGCCATCCTTGGGCGTAGCACCCTCTGGAACGTGCACGTGGATGTCGCGCCGCTCGAATATTGGCGGCTCGATGCCGAAATCGACCGCGCGCGAGCGGACATACGACGCCGCCGCCGAGATTGACTCCTTCATAACGTCGCGCAGATTTCCGGTGACCGTCATGCGTCCCTTGCCGGGCATCATCACGCCTTCGACAGTCAGCAATTCGCCGCCGACCTCGGTCCAGGCAAGGCCTGTCACGACGCCGATCTGATCCTCGGTTTCCAGCTCGCCGTAGCGGAATTTGGGAACGCCGAGAAAATCCGGCAGATTTTCCTCTGTGATCGCGACCTGCTTCGTCTTGCCGGTCAAAATCTGTTTGACCGCTTTGCGTTCGAGCTTGGCGAGCTCGCGTTCAAGATTTCGCACGCCGGCCTCGCGCGTATAGCGCCGTATGATGGTAATGAGACCGCTGTCGTCGATTGACCATTCCTTCGCCCCAAGTCCGTGCTTCTTGAGCCCGGCCGGAAGCAGATGGCGGCGCGCGATCTCGACCTTTTCATCCTCCGTGTAACCTGCGATCCGGATGATTTCCATGCGGTCCATGAGAGGCGGGGGAATATTCAACGTATTGGCCGTCGTGACGAACATGACATGCGACAAGTCATAGTCGACTTCGAGATAGTGATCGTTGAAGCAATGATTCTGCTCCGGATCGAGAACCTCAAGCAGCGCCGACGACGGATCGCCCCGGAAGTCCATTCCCATCTTGTCGATTTCGTCGAGCAGGAAGAGCGGGTTCGAGCTCTTGGCCTTGCGCATCGACTGGATGATCTTGCCCGGCATGGAACCGATATAGGTGCGCCGGTGACCGCGAATTTCGGCTTCGTCGCGGACGCCGCCAAGCGACATGCGGACGAATTCACGGCCGGTGGCCCTGGCGATCGACTTGCCAAGCGAGGTCTTGCCGACGCCGGGAGGGCCGACAAGGCACAGGATAGGCCCCGTCAATTTGTTCGCGCGGCTCTGCACCGCAAGATATTCGATGATGCGCTCCTTGACTTTTTCGAGACCGAAATGCTCGCTGTCGAGGACGTTTTCGGCGATGTTCAAGTCCTTCTTGATCTTGGAGCGCTTGTTCCAGGGAATCGATAACAGCCAGTCGAGATAATTGCGCACGACCGTCGCTTCCGCCGACATCGGCGACATCTGAC
>JBOHJQ010000005.1:0-87481 GCA_050728655.1 Methylocella sp. | reverse complement strand
GTCGAGAAATATCTGCTCGTCGGCCAGCGCGTCTGGCAATTGGCGTTGACCCCTGACGGCAAATATCTTTACACGACGAACGGAGTTTCAAACGACGTCTCGGTCATCGACGTGGCCAGCCTCAAGGTGCTTAAGTCAATCGCGGTCGGTGCGTTTCCCTGGGGCGTGGCGATTGCGCGCCAATGAGCTTTCCGGTGCCGGAACCGGAAGCCGAGAGCGGCCGGAGGGAGGCAATCTCCGCCGCGCTGGAAGTCGTCGCGGTGAGCCACAGCTATGGCAAGCGCAAGGCCCTGGACGATGTTTCCTTTAGCGTAAGCCCTGGCAGCTTTTGCGTTTTGCTTGGCCTCAACGGTGCCGGCAAAAGCACGTTATTTTGCTTGATAACCCGCCTGTTCGCGACACAAGGAGGCACTGTTCGAATTTTTGGCTTCGATGTGAACCGTGCTCCCGGCGAAGCGCTGCAAAGGCTCGGCGTCGTATTTCAGGCGCGGACGCTCGATCTCGATCTGACGATCATGCAAAACCTTTCCTACCATGCGGCGCTGCACGGGATTTCCGGGCAAGAGACAAAGTCGCGCGCGCGCTTGGTTCTGGATCAGGTCAGAATGGCGGATCGCGCGCATGACAAAGCGCGCGACCTTTCCGGCGGCCAATTGCGCCGGGTGGAAATCGCCCGCGCGCTGCTCCATCGCCCGCGCATGCTGCTGCTTGACGAGCCGACCGCCGGCCTTGATATCAAGGGCCGCGCGGACATCTTGCAGCATGTGCGGGACCTTGTCGCGGGGCAGGGCATTGGCGTGCTTTGGGCGACCCATCTGATCGACGAGATCGAGCCCAGCGACGATGTCATCGTCCTGCATGAGGGCAAGGTTCTCGATCACGCCAAGGCTTGCGAAATCGCCGCACGCGCGGGCGCGGCAGGCATAGGCCCCGCGTTCAACGCATTGACCAGCGCAGTCGGTTTCGCGGAGGAGCACAAATGAGTGGATCGTCCGCCTCTTCCACTCCAAGCGCCCACGGTCTCGGCCTCGCGAACTATGCGATTTGCCTGAAAGGCATCGTCTGGCGCGAGGCCTTGCGGTATTGGCACCAGCGGGAACGCTTTGTCTCGGCGCTGGTGCGCCCGCTCGTGTGGTTATTTATCTTCGCGGCCGGTTTTCGTTCCGTCCTGGGCGTATCGATAATTCCGCCCTATGACACCTATGTGCTCTACGAGGTCTATATCACGCCGGGCCTCATCGCGATGATCGTGCTTTTCAGCGGCATGCAATCCTCGCTCTCCATGGTCTACGATCGCGAAATGGGAAACATGCGCACGCTGCTGGTGAGCCCGTTCCCGCGCTGGTTTCTTTTGACCTCCAAGCTCGTCGCCGGCACCGCCGTGTCGCTTGCCCAAGTCTACGCGTTTCTTCTCGTCGCTTATTTCTGGGAGATCGAGCCGCCTTCGCCCTGGGGCTATCTGACCGTGCTTCCGGCCCTCGTTCTCGCGGGCCTCATGCTGGGCGCGCTTGGCATGCTCTTGTCGTCGCTGATCAAGCAACTGGAAAATTTCGCGGGGGTCATGAATTTCGTCATTTTCCCGATGTTTTTCGCGTCCTCGGCGCTGTATCCTTTGTGGCGGGTCAAGGAAGGCAGCCCGTGGCTCGCCTTTCTATGCGAGCTCAATCCATTCACCCATGCGGTCGAGCTGATCCGCTTCGCTTTATACGAAAAGATAAATTTCCTCGCCTTGGCGGTGGTGCTCGGGACGACATTCGTCTTTCTCGGCGCGGCGATCGCCGCCTATGATCCCTCGCGCGGGATGCTGCCGCGGCGCGAGGGACCGTAGTTGCGCGGCGATTATTTCTTCTTACCGTCCGCGTCGAACTGCGCGAGATAGGCGACAAGATTATCCCGGTCGTCTTCTTTCGGGAGCCCGGCGAAAATCATTTTCGTGCCGGGAATCATGGCTTTCGGGCTCAGGAGATATTTGTTGAGAGTCGCCTCGTCCCAGGTGATTCCAGAGTTCTTGTCCGAATCGGAATAATTATAATTCGGCACGGAGCCGTTCTTGCGCCCAATCAGGCCGTTCAACTCCGGTCCGACGAAGTTCTTGGCGCCTTCGCCGATCTGGTGGCACACCTTGCACTTTTGCGTGAAGATTTTTTCGCCTGCGGCGGCATCACCCGCCAATGCCCCCGCGGCGGAACTGGCCCAAGCGGCCGTGGCGACAAGGCAGACATATTTACGCTTCATATCCGGTTTCCTTCCCTTTTAGTGCAAGGTGCGTTCGATCGCGGTCCCGCCCTTGGCTCGCAAATATGGCCAACGGACGATCCTCATTTTGGCTCGCGCGGCAAAATATGTATCCTGAAACGAAGGCAAATGACAACCCGGACTTGGCAGGAAAGCTCTCGCCGCGCCATCGCTCTCGGCTCGGGAGCGTCCAGGTGGCGCGCATGACGCGTGCCAATCGCTGGCGCGCCCTCCATCGCCATTTTGGCCTGGCGGCGGTTTACCTCATGCTGGCGGTCCTTTTCAATTGCGAAGCTGGAGCCGCCGAAAAGCTCCGTCTCGCGGTGCAAAAAACCGGAACATTCGCCTGGGAACTCGCGATCATTCGCGAGCGCGGGCTAGACAAAAAAGCCGATCTCGACATCGAGGTTACCGAGCTCGCCTCGCCCGAAGCCGCGAAGATTGCTTTGATGGGTGGAGCGGCCGACATGATCCTCAGCGATTGGCTGTGGGTCGCGCGGCAAAGAAGTCTAGGCCGCCGGCTTGTCTTCGCGCCGTATTCGACTGCACTTGGAGCGGTCATGGTTCCGGCGACCTCGCCTATCGAGGAGCTCGCCGGCTTGAAAGGCAAGAAAATCGCGGTCGCGGGCGGCCCCCTGGACAAGAGCTGGCTATTGCTCCAGGCGCTCGCGCGCGAGTCGGATCTCGACATCGCGTCGCAGGCGAACATTATTTATGGCGCGCCGGCTCTGCTCTATCAGAAGGCCGCGAATGGCGAGGCCGATGCCACCTTAAACTATTGGAATTTCTGCGTGGCGCTCGAATCGCGCGGGTTCCGGCGGCTCATCGGAATGGACGAGGTGGAACGGCGCCTTGGCGCGAAGGGACCGGTCGCCATGGTCGGCTACGTCTTCGCCGAAGAGTTCGCGCGAACCCACGCGGCCGCCCTCTCGCGGTTTTTCAAGATCGCCGTCGAAGCCAGGGATATTCTCGCCAATTCCGGCGCGGATTGGGAGAAGATCGCGCGACGGATCGGGATCGCCGGAAAAGCAGAACTCGCCCTCTACCAGCAAACCTATATAGATGGCATCCCGCGCCGCCCTGTCGCCGAGGAAGCGGCCGACGCACGCGCGCTTTACCGCATCCTAGCAAAAATCGGAGGCCCAGACCTTGTCGCCAACGCAGCGGAACTCGACGAGGGAACTTTCTACCAAAACTTGGAAAAGGTGCCTGAGGGACACTAATGGCCGCCTTTTCAGACTGGCGCCATTGCTCTTGCTGGTTCTCATGTGGCAATTGGGGTCAAGTATCGCCGCGACCGGCACGCTGCCGTCGCCGCTTGCCGTTATGTCGGTTATCGGCACCGAGGCGCGCTCGGGCGCGCTTTTCGTCAACCTTGCGATCACGCTTGCCCGGGTCGCGGCGGCTTTCGTGTTGGGTATGGCGCTCGGCGCGGCGCTTGGCGTGGCGATGGGCCGCAACAAGATGATCGGCCGTCTCTGCGATCCCCTGCTTATCGTGCTCTTGAACCTGCCAGCCCTTGTCGTCATCGTGCTCGCCTATATCTGGGTCGGCCTGAACGAGGCCGCGGCGATCGGCGCGGTGGCCCTCAATAAATTGCCGAACACAGCGGTCATTCTGCGCGAGGGCACCCGCGCGCTCGACAAAAGCCTCGACGAAATGGCGCGCGTGTTCAACCTGCCGCTTGGCGCGAAAGTAAGACATGTTGTCTTGCCGCAGCTCGCGCCCTATTTCGCCGCGGCGATGCGGTCGGGTCTGTCGCTGGTGTGGAAGATCGTCCTCGTTGTCGAACTGCTCGGCCGCTCGAACGGCGTCGGCTTCGAGATCGGCATTGCGTTTCAACTTTTCGACGTGACGCGGCTCTTGGCCTATGCGCTTCCTTTTGTCGGCCTCATGCTGGCGATTGAGACTTTGCTTGTACAACCGGTCGAGCGGCATGTCTCGCGTTGGCGGCCGCCGCATGGAGCTTAAAATTTCCATTGCGCGGAAGGCGCTCCGGACAGCTGCGGGGCAAACGCGTGTGGTCCTGCACGACGTCGCATTCAGCTTGCGGCAGGGAGAAATCTGCGCCCTGCTGGGGCCGTCCGGCTGCGGCAAGACAACCTTGTTGCGAATCATATCGGGGCTCGACTCCGATTTCGAAGGCCAGGTCGTCTTGCCTTCGCCGCACAGGATCGGCATCGTTTTTCAGGAGCCGCGACTATTGCCGTGGCGTAGCGTCGCGCAAAACCTGCGTCTCGTTGGATCGTCAAGCGAAAACGATCTCGCCGAGATCGCCGCCGCGCTTCAAGTTTCGCAGCATCTCGATCATTTTCCGGGCGAATTGTCGCTCGGTCTCGCCCGGCGTGTCGCGATTGCACGGGCGTTCGCAGTAAAACCCGATCTTCTCCTCCTCGACGAGCCTTTCGTCTCTCTCGATGCCGCCCTCGCGGCACAGCTGCGCGAGGAGCTCTTGGCGCTCGTCCTCGAGCGCAAGGCGACGACCCTCATCGTCACCCATGACGTCGAGGAGGCAATCTCGCTTGCGGGCCGGATCGTTGTTTTGTCGTCGGCGCCGGGACACCTCATTGCCGACCGAACCATCGATGCGCCGCGCGGCGCGCTGACGGACGCCCACGTGGCAAAAATGAAAAACGCGATCCAGTCGCTCATGGCAAACGCTTCTTTGTGAACCACGGCGCGAGGTCGCGGCCCCGTCACCTCCACAATGTTGCTGGAAAGCTTGGTCGCGATTGGGTACGACGTGATCGCGGGGACCTATAAACGGAGATGCCGTGAACGCGGAAATGAACGAGGCGAGAGAGGCGCTGGAGCGCGTTTTCGGCTTCGCGGACTTTCGGCCAGGACAAGAGGAAATTCTCGAAGCCGTGCTCGCGGGGGAAAATATTCTCGCCGTCATGCCGACGGGATCGGGCAAGTCGCTCTGCTATCAATTGCCCGCGATAATGCGCAAGGGGCTCACCATCGTCGTCTCGCCGCTGATCGCCTTGATGCGCGACCAAGTCCAGCAATTGCAGACCCGTGGAGTAGCGAGCGCCGCATTGAACTCGTCGAACAGCGGCGAAGACAATGCGGCAATCGAGGCGGGCCTGCGGCGCAAACGCTATCGCCTCGTCTATGTCGCGCCGGAGCGCCTCATCCGCCCGAATACGCCAGAACTGCTTCGTGAGGCGGGAGCAACCGTGTTCGCGATCGACGAGGCCCACTGCGTCTCGCAATGGGGGCACGATTTCCGGCCCGAATATCTCGGCCTCGCGCAAGCCGCGCAAGCGATCGGCAATCTTCAACTCATCGCGGTGACGGCCACCGCCGACGCGCCAACCCGCGCGGACATCGTCAAAAAATTGTTTTACGCGGAGCCGCGCGTTTTCGTCCGGTCCTTTGACCGGCCGAACCTCCATCTCGCCATGCGGCGCAAGGCCGACGCCACGCGGCAAATTGAGGCGATGATCGCACGTCACAAGCGGCAAAGCGGCATTGTCTATTGCGGCTCGCGCAAGGGCGTCGAGAAGCTCGCGGAAACCCTCAGCGGGAAGGGCATTTTGGCGCTCGCCTACCATGCCGGCATCGACGCGGGATTAAGATCTTCGCGACAGGACGAATTTCTGCGCAACGACGGAACCGTCATTGTCGCCACGATTGCCTTCGGCATGGGAATCGACAAACCCAATGTCCGCTTTGTCTGCCACGCCGACCTGCCGCAAAGCATCGAATCCTATTATCAGGAAATCGGCCGCGCCGGCCGCGATGGCCTGCCGGCGGACACTCTGACCTTGTTCAGTGACGGCGATATCGTGCTGCGCGAGCGGCAAATATCCGACAGCGTGGCGCCGCAAGATCGCAAGCGGATGGAAAGGCGAAAACTCAACGCCTTGATTGCCTTGTGCGAATCCCCGCGGTGCCGCCGCCAGACATTGCTCGCGGCATTCGGGGAGGCCTCGAAGCCTTGCGGCAATTGCGATATTTGCGATGGGAAATGGCCGCTCTTCAATGGCGCGATCCCGGCGCAAAAGGTCATGTCTGCGATCCGTCGCACCTCCGGGCGATTTTTCCCGGGCCACCTCGCCAATCTCCTCGTCGGCCAGGCAAGCGACGCAATCTTGCGGCATGGCCACGATCTCCTGCCGACATTCGGCGTCGGCAAAGAGTTCAGTCCGGCCGAATGGCGCAGCATTTTTTACCAGCTTCACGCGGCGGATCTGATCGCGCAAGACCCGGAAGATCGTGATCGTTGGATTATCACCGGGGCGGGACGTGCCGTGCTCGCGGGCGAGGCGCCTTTGACGCTGCGTGGCGACATAACTTTGTCGAGCGGGCGCAAGGCCGGCGTCCGGCGAAGCTTGGACGAGATCGAGGTTGCGCAGGCAAAGGATCCGGTGCTCAAGCGCGAGGCTTTCGAATCGGTCAAACCGGAGATCTTGGCGCCGCCGCTGACGGCCCGGCAAAGCAGCCTGTTCGCCGCGCTCAAGGCCAAACGCCTCGACATCGCCAGAGACCAAAAGCAGTCGGCCTTCATCATATTCCATGACAGCGTCTTGATCGAGATGGCCCGGTTGCGTCCCAAAACCAGCGAGGATTTGCGTCTTTTTCCCGGCGTCGGACCAGCCAAGGCCGCGCGTTTTGGCGCGATCTTCCTTGCCGTTATCGCAAATCATGACGAGGATTCATGACCATCGTGCCGGTTTGGGCAAAGCCGTGGGGAGAGCCGGGCAAGCTGCTGCGCGCTAGCGTGCTTGCCCTCCTTTGTCTCGTTGCTCCTTTTGCCGCGCGAGCCGAACCGCCTCTGCCGCCGCCAATCATCTCGCAAGGCGCGCGCGTTTTGCCGGTGCTGGCGAGCCATGGCATGGTCGTCGCGCAAGAGGGAACCGCGGCGAAAATCGGCGTCGAGATCCTCCGGCGCGGCGGCAACGCGGTCGATGCCGCGGTCGCCGTCGGGTTTGCGCTTGCCGTGACATTGCCGCGCGCGGGAAACCTCGGCGGCGGCGGCTTCATGCTTGTCTATCTTGCCAAGGAGAAAAAAACCGTCGCCATCGACTACCGCGAAGCCGCGCCGGCTGATACGCCGCGCGACATCTTTCTCAACGAGACGGGCGAGGCGGTCGCCGCGAAATCGCGCGATACCGGCCTTGCCGTCGGCGTGCCTGGAACCGTCGCCGGCCTGTCGTTCGCCCTGCGCAATTATGGATCGGGCAAATTCTCGCTGGCCGAGCTTGTCGCGCCCGCCGTCGCGCTCGCCCGCTCCGGCATAGACGTAGAGGACGACCTCGCCGATTCCCTTCCGCACGCGCAGGCCCGGTTGAAACGCTGGCCCGCGTCAGCCCGGATTTTTTTGCGAGCGGATGGAAGGCCGCTGTCGCGCGGAGACAGGCTCGTGCAACCGGATTTGGCCGCCGCGCTGGAGGCAATCGGGCGCGATGGCGAGCGCGCCTTTTATGACGGGCCGGTCGCGGAAAAAATCGTTGCCAGCGTCCGCGCCGCCGGTGGCCGGATGACCTTGGGCGATCTGAAATCCTACCGCGCGGTCGAACGCGCGCCTCTGCATGGCTTCTACCGCGGCCACGAAATCGTTGCGATGCCGCCGCCTTCGTCCGGCGGGGTTCATATCATCGAACTCCTCAATGTGCTCGAAGGATTTCCGCTTGCGAAGCAGGGCGCCAACTCGGCCGCGAACATTCATATTATGGCAGAAGCGATGAAATTGGCCTACGCCGACCGCGCCGAATATCTTGGCGATCCGGATTACGTGTCGGTGCCGGTCAAAGGCCTGACCTCGAAAGCTTACGCGGAGCGATTGCGCGCGGAGATTTCGGCCACACGCGCGCGGCCTTCGGAAGAAATCAAAGCGCTCGATCCATTGCCTTACGAAAGTGATCAGACGACGCATTTTTCGATCGTCGACAAGGAAGGTAATGCGGTCGCTAATACTTACACCTTGAATTTTTCCTATGGCCTCGGCCTCGTTGCCGAAGGAACCGGCATTCTTCTCAATAACGAGCTCGACGATTTCGCGGCAAAACCGGGCGCTCCAAATGCCTATGGGCTCGTTGGCGGCGCCGCCAATGCGCCGGGACCGCGCAAGCGGCCGCTGTCGTCCATGGCGCCCACACTGGTTTTTCGCGACGGCGAACTCGAACTTGTCACCGGCTCGCCAGGCGGCTCGCGGATTATCACGATCGTCACCGAAATCATTCTCGATATCGTCGATTCCGGGATGAACATCGCCGAGGCGACCGAGGCGGTGCGCATCCATCACCAGTGGCTTCCGGATGCATTGCAGGTCGAGCGCGGTCTTAATCCAGATACGATCCGCCTGCTCGAGGCACTGGGCCACAAGGTCGTGGTTCGTGACGCCTGGGGCTCGGCGCAAAGCATTTTTCGCGAAAACGGCGTGTTGATGGGCGCCGCCGACACAAGGCAACGGGGCACCTTGGCGGCGGGATATTGAGGTTCGGTCGCGTCGCGCACAGCTGGCGGGCGCTGCTTGCAGAACTGGCCGAAGTGCGCAGGGACCCCCACGGCTATGATGCGGGCAAAAAATCAATGACAACAAGCACCATTCTCGTCGACACTTTAGGCCTTTTGCTTCATCCGAGCGTGCATCCGGAGGGTATTCAAGATTGCCCCTTCGACGAGCTCAGGAGGCGGCGTGTTGGTATTGTCGCCTTTGTTTCGAACGCACCTTCGCCTGCTCTGCGTTCGCCACTCCATCAAACTTTGTATGATGGAGCCTCTGGCTCACTTCGCTCAACCGCTGCCGGCGCCTGGCCAAGGATTTTGAAAATCTCATCCGCAATGCCGTGGCATTCTTGCGTCTCGCCTCGCCGCCTCATGCTCGGAAAACTTTGTAATCAATAATCAACGTTCCGGGCCGACTCTAAGAGGGGCGCGGTGGGTAGCGCGAGCAGCCTGGCTAACCCAATGAAGGCGAAAAGCTTACGTAACATGAGATTCTCTCGGCTAGCGGACCTATCTAGTCGTAAATTTCGACGAAATAGGACTTTGATTCAAGCGGGCATGGTGAGAAGGCCCGCCCGGCCGTCCGCCGCGCCGAACAAGAGCCTGCCGCCCGCGGGGTCCCAGGCAAGCGCGCTAATTGCCCGCCCGCCCACTGGCGCCGCGCGCACCAAAATCTCGGCGCCATCGGGGATCCGGCAAAGCATCACGAGCCCGTCCTCATAGCCTTGTGCCACCACGAGGGATTTGGGATGGAATGCGACGCAGGTGACTTTGGCGGGTCGCACGCCGCATTCGAGCGGGGCATTGTTGATCGGCCCGTCCTTGTTTTTGAACGGCCAAATGATCGCGGCCTCGGCGCCGGACGTCGCCAGCCAATGGCCATCGAAGGACCAGGACAGCGAGCGCGTTTTCGCCGGATAGCCGCTCATCCGCATGTCCTTCTTATCGGCGATGCGCCAGGCATGCAGCGCGTCTTCCTGCATGGACGTCACGAGAAAACGCCCGTCCGGAGAAACGGTGATAGAAAGATGCGAGCCTTTCCATTTGAATAGGTCAGGCGGCGCGGCGGCGTTCGGAAACCATAAGGTCGCACCATCGTAATGGGCGATCGCGATCCGGTACCCTTTCGGCATGAAGGCGAGCCCGCGCACGCTCGACGGCGCCGCAAAGGTTTTCATGTCGCCGGCGGGAGCGCGCGAGCGCACATTCTTGCCGCTCGACCAGGCGATCGCGCCATCTCCCCGCGCGGCGAGCGCATCGATCCATTGGCCTTTCTCATCCGCGATCTCTTGAGCGCCGCTATCTTGGGAGGCCGCCACCACGCGGCCATCATCGCCTCCGGTGATGAATTTTTCCCCCGACGCGACGGCAACAAGAATGGAACCATCGGGATGCGCCGCGATGCGTTGTTCGGCCTCGGGCGTGGCGAGCAGCACGGTGCCATCTTCGAGCGCAAGCGCCGGGATTTGGCCGAGGAAACCGGCCGCCGCGACCGGAGCGCCGGCGTCAAGCGGCGTGACATTGGCGGTTAGGGAAGCGGCGGCCATAATCTTATTCTTTGGCGCGCGCGCGTCGCGGCATCGCTTCTCGCGTCATGCGAAGCAGCCCAAGAAGCCCTGGGTAATCTCGTCTTTCTTTAAATTGCGGCCGATGAAGACGAGGCGGCTCACGCGCTTTTCTTGCGGTTTCCATTCGCGCTGGAGATCGCCGTCGAGAAGCATGTGAACGCCCTGGAAGACGAAGCGCTTGGGCTCGTTCTTGAAAGCCAGAATGCCTTTCGCGCGCAAGATCGACACGCCCTCCTCTTGCACATAATTTTGCAGCCAGGGCATAAATTTTTCCGGATCGACATCGCCCTCAATCGACAGGGACACCGATTGCATGTCTTCGTCATGATAATGTTTTAAGCCGTGATGCGCGTGCACATGCTCATGTTCATGCTCATGATCGACCTCGCCATCGAGAAATTCCGGCTCGATTTCGAGGATGCGCTGCAAGTCGAAGGCGTTGCGGCCGAGCACGGCGTCGAGCGGCACACCGCAATTCACGGTCTTGTGCAGTTTCGCATAGTGGTTGATCGTGCGGATACGCGCCTCGACCTCTCTAACTTCGTCCGCACTAACGAGATCGGTCTTGTTGAGGATAATCACATCGGCGAAGGCAATCTGGTTCTTGGCCTCGGGCGCGTCGTTGAGCCGCTCGGTAAGCCATTTGGCGTCGGCGACGGTGACGACCGCATCGAGCTGAGCTGCCTCACGCACATCGGCATCAACAAAAAAGGTCTGCGCCACGGGGGCGGGATCGGCAAGGCCCGTCGTCTCGACGAGAATCGCGTCGAACTTGCGCCTGCGTTTCAGCAAGCCTTCGACGATGCGAATAAGATCGCCGCGCACCGTGCAGCAAATGCAGCCATTGTTCATTTCGAACACTTCCTCGTCGGCGCCGACGACGAGATCGTTGTCGATGCCGATTTCGCCGAATTCATTGACGATGACCGCGAATTTCCGGCCGTGGTCCTCGGAAAGAATGCGGTTCAATAGCGTCGTCTTGCCGGCGCCGAGATAGCCGGTGAGCACGGTGACGGGAATTTTTTCATCCATGCCAAACTCCTCGACCATGGTCGCTTCAAGTGGAGCCGCTCATGGTCTCTATGTCATTGTTTTATTGCTCTGCCGACTTTTTGGGGTCTTGCTTTAGCGGATCACCCGATCGAGGCGCGCCGACACGGGATACCCGGACCACGCGGCGAGGTAATTTTGAACGCTTGTCTTAAAGTTGCACGCGCGCGTCAAGGCGCCAGTTGTGTGGAGTGAACACAATGATTGCCGCGTAACGCGAACTGTGAATGAATTTGGGGTTGTGGATCGCGCCAGCCCTATGCGCTCGTTGCCGACAAAGCCTATGGCGCCGACACGATGCCAACGTTGTCTTTGATCCATACAATATGATCTTTTCGAAGAGGTTGCACATCAACTGTATTAGAAACTACTGAGGTTTCTAAATTCGGTAGGAAAAGTTAATGCTATCAGCAAACAAAAAATATTTTCTTTCTGATAGAATATGCTCTGCCGTAATCCTAATTTTATTTGCTGTTATTGTTCATGCTTTCCAATATCGAGGCGTCCTAGGAAAGCCCGACTTATACCGTGTGATCGCCGGGATGATGGATGGCGCCGAGACGGGTTCAGGATTAGGTTCCGACCTCCATTATGGAAGAGAAATTGGCTTCGGATATATATTAGGATTGTATGCATTAATACCTGGTGAAGTGTTGCGTAATCCGGACAAACTAATTCCGCTCATCAACAATCTCGGATTTTATTCTATAATTCTGGGGCTATTCTTCTTTTGGCTTTCGGTCTGTTTGGTGCATGGCTCCCGTGCCGCAATGGTCGCGCTGGCCTTGTTTGCGTTCAGTCCCATGATGCTCGAACAGGCGACTTCGGGCCACCAGATCCTGATTGCGTTTTTCTTCCTATCGGCGGCGGCAGTGTGCTTGTTTTGGCCCTTTGCCGGGTGGCGAGCCGTCTTGGCACCGACCGCTGGAACACTCTTGCTGATCTGCGGGCTTTCCGTCAGGGCAGAGATATTTCTTGCATTGCCTTATCTTGTGTTGACGCGGCTTAATTTGACTTCGTGGCGTACCTTTCTGAGGTCTGTCATGGCAAACGCTGTTGCGCCGACCGCCGCATTTATCATCTTCTTAATTTTGAAATTTAGCATTGCGACATTCCCCCAAAAAATTGATTTTCCGGGCTTTTTCGAGTATTTCTATCATTGGTCGAATGTGGTGCCCGGATTCGCCTACATGTCCTTGGGGTGCGGAATCGCCACCGTCCTCGTTGGTGCAGGCGTGGTGGTCTTGGTCATCCTCCGGAGTGTTCGGCCAAGCGTGGCGGACGATATCAAGGGCACCCTAGAGCAACTGATTGGCCCGATTGCGCTCATCCTAGTTCCCTTCGTATTCTGGATCGCTAACCCGGCGCCGTCGCGACACTTTGTGTTGGTGCTCGCCGGAATCTCGATCTTGATCGGTTGGGCCGTTAGCAACTTGCCGGCCTTTCGCTTCGAGCCGCTGTTAGTCGGCGTGCTTGGTCTAATCGTCGCAAATCAGGTTTTATCTGAAGCGGTGCGGCCGACGCTCCTTCTCATGCACGCCGCACGGTCCCCTTACCGCCGCCCACCCGAACCGCACGATACTTTCACGATGGCCCCGGTCGGTTGGAGCTGGCAGCATCATGCGGCGCTCGAGGCTAGGCTGCTTCAGTGGAAGGCATTAGGCGACATGGTGGCTACGAGTTGCGACACCTATACTGCAATTTTCAGCGATCAATCCGAGCAGATTTTCTCGCGTCTTTACGCCCGCGAGGCTTCGGTTCGAGCAAGCGTAATCCTTATAGACGGATTCCTCGGCCTTAGTGGCGCTCACGGAGCACGTCAATACGTATTTATATCCAAAATGACGGGCTGGCCGAAAGATGCCGTTGCCGCGGTGTTGGCGGATCCTTCCTTTGATAATTATCGGCTTTACGCTGATCCATATCTTCCCTCTATCTACGATAGAACGGATATTCCCCCCAGCCGACTAGCTCGATTCGGCTGCTAGTTCGCCAGCGCGGCGGAGAGTTCTTTAACATTATTGCGCATCATGTCGATGTAAGTCGAAGCCGGCCCGCCTGGAGACGAAAGCGCATCGGAATAAAGCGTGCCGCCGACCGTCGCGTCGGATTCGGCGGCGATGCTTCGCACGAGCCGTGGGTCGGTCACATTTTCGAGAAACACCGCAGGGATTTTTTGATCCTTAATCTGGCGGATGATTTTCGCGACATCGCGGGCGCTCGCCTCGGTCTCGGTCGAGATACCTTGCGGCGCGATAAAGCGGAAACCATAGGCCGTGCCGAAATAGCCGAAGGCATCGTGCGTCGTGATGATTTGCCGCCTCCCAGGCGGAATTTCGGCAATTTTCGCCAAAACCTCTTTTTCGAGAGCATCGAGCTTGGCGAGATAGTTCTCCGCATTGGCGCGATAGGCAGCTTCTCCCCCGGGGTCGGCACTGATCAGTCCGTCGCGGATGTTGACGACATAGATCTTCGCATTGGCGATCGATTGCCAGGCATGGGGGTCTAACCCGATGCGCCCCTCCTCGCGCATGTTTTGCGGGTTTATGCCCTTTGTCGCGACGACAACCGGCGCCCTGGCGCCAGACGCCCTGATCAGACGATCGATCCAGCCCTCCAAGCCGAGGCCATTGACCACAATGAGCCGCGCAGCGCCGAGTTCCTCGGCATCCGCCGGTTTTGGCTGATAGACATGGGTGTCGCCGTCGGGACCAACAAGCGCGGTAACTTCAATTCGGTCGCTGCCGACATTGCGGGCAAAATCGGCGAGAATCGAGAAGGTCGCGACAACCGGCAGCTTTTCGGAAGCTTGCGACCTTGCTTGCCATGCGATCGTCGCGCCCATGCAAGCAAGGAATAAGGTTATAACATATCGCCTATTTGCCATGAATGTCTCGATGCGGTGAAGGGAATCAGCCTTCCAAATGCCGTCCGGGTTTCAAGCGGCGCAGAAGGCCGCCGGCCGGGCCGAACACCAGCGCCAGCAGATACAGGAGGCCGGCCATGAGAA
Source organism: Methylocella sp. (assembly GCA_050728655.1). Taxonomy (GTDB): domain Bacteria; phylum Pseudomonadota; class Alphaproteobacteria; order Rhizobiales; family Beijerinckiaceae; genus Methylocapsa. Next base: position 73,162 of record JBOHJQ010000005.1, on the reverse strand, counting down.
TAATCAGCGGACCAGATGGCAGGCCGGCGTGAAAGGAAATGATGAGCCCCGCATAGCCCGCGAGTATCCCCTGCGCCGCCGCGATGCCGATCATCGCGGTCATGTCTTGGGTGATAAGCCTTGCCGAAGCCGCGGGCAGCATCATCATGCCGACGGCAAGAAGAGTTCCCAGCGCGTGAAACCCGCCGACGAGGTTCAAGACGACCAGCGCCAGAAAGATAATCTGCACGGGGCCGCCGCTCTTGCTGACTGACGCGAGGAACGAGGCATCGACCGTCTCTAGTACCAGGGGCCGGTAGAGCGCGGCGAGCGCGGCGAGCGTAACGCTTGCGATCGCGGCGAGCAGGATCAGGGTCGCATCGTCAAGCGCGAGCACGCTGCCAAACAGCAAGTGCAAAAGATCGATGTTCGAGCCGCGCAAGGAGACAATGGTAACGCCGAGCGCGAGCGAGATCAGATAGAATGCTGCAAGCGAAGCATCCTCGCGCAGAATCGTCGTGCGGGCAACGACGCCCGAGCCGACCGCGACGATAAGCCCCGCCGCCAAGCCGCCGATCGTCATTGGCCCAAGCGCGAGGCCCGCGGCGAGATAGCCGAGCGCCGCGCCCGGCAAAATCGCATGAGCCATGGCGTCGCCGGTCAGCGCCATGCGGCGCAGAATTAAGAACACGCCGAGCGGCGGCCCCGCGATGGCGAGCGCGACGGAACCGGCAAGCGCGCGGCGCATGAATGCGAATTCGGCAAAAGGCGCGATTAAGAGATCATGCAGCTGCATGAACGCGCTCCGAGGTTAAGAAAAACCAATCGCCGTCAATTCCTCATGCGGCCCGCGCGCAGGCCTGCGCCTGCCGGTCGAACGCCTCGATCATGGACCGCGCCTTCAAGAGATTTTCCTGGGTAAGCACGGCATCGGTTTTTCCCCTGGCGATTTCTTCCCGCGCGAGCAAGAGGGTTTGCGGAAAATGCTCCCGCACGAGATCGAGATCGTGCAAGACGGCGAGCACGGTGCGATGTTCCGCGTGCCACGCCGACACGACGGAAATAAGATCGGCGACGGTCTTGGAGTCGATTGCGGTAAAAGGCTCGTCAAGAAGGATAATTGCGGCATCCTGAACGAGGAGTCGCGCGAATAGCATCCGCTGCAATTGACCGCCGGAGAGTGTCGCGACCGCGCGTGCCTCGAAACCCGCGAGCCCCACCGCCGCGATCGCGGCACGGATTTTCGCCGTTTCGCTCCGGGAAATCCCGCCGAATAAGCCGCAACGATTCCACAGCCCCATGGCAACGACATCGAACACGTCGATCGGGAAGCTTTTGTCGATGTCGGCCGCCTGCGGCAGATAGGCGATGTCGCGGGATTTTAAGCGGGGCAGGGCGATCGAGCCCGCAAGCGGCGCGAGCGTTCCCGCGATGCCCTTGAGCAAAGTCGATTTGCCGGCGCCGTTTGGGCCGCAAACCGCGAGCAGGGCGCCGCTCTCGACCTCGCCATCGAGGTGATGCACAGCGGGATGGCGATCGTAGCCAAGCGTGAGATCGCTGAAACGGATCGCAATGTCCATCAGAAAAAGGTCCAAAAATTCGTGCAAAGACCGGTCAAGCCAACGCCCAAAGCACCATTGCCCATAAGCCGGCGATCACAACCATGGCGCCGCCGCATCGCGCGAGCGCGGAGAGACGCAGCAACGAAAACGCCGGCGCGGTGGCAATCCCCGCCGGATGCTCGCGGGCAACGCTCATGTCAGTTCCCTATGCCGTCGCTACGCCATGAAGGTTATAACGTTAGCATCAATGTCGCAAGCCCGCATGGCATCGAGCTAAACCTTAGGAAATCGGCGCGGCATATGATTATTTTTAACATTCCGACACTGGCGCGCGCCGCTTATTTCGATTAGTTTCCAAGCATGAAGCACGTGTCGAAGAAAGCTCCCGCAAAGCAGGCTTCCCGCCAGCTTCTTTATATTGTTCTTGGCTTCGCGGTTGGCCTCGCGTGCCTCACCGGTTTGGTTTATGTCGTCATGCCAGGCCGCGCCGATCTCGGTTCGCCGACGATCGGCGGATCTTTTACCATGATCTCGCAGGATGGCCACGTGGTGACGAGTGCCGATCTTGCCGGACGCCCCTATCTGGTGTTTTTCGGCTACACCCATTGTCCGGACGTTTGTCCGACGGCGCTGTTCGATATTTCGACGGTTTTCAAGGAACTGGGGCCGGACAAAAAGGTCGCCGCGCTTTTTGTCACAGTCGATCCCGAGCGCGACACGCCGGAAGTCTTGAAGGCCTATCTTGAAAACTTCGATTCCCGCATCATCGGGCTGACTGGCGATCCATCGCGGACCGAGGCTATCGCCAAGTCGTTTCGCGTCTACGCGAAAAAGGTGCCGGGCGAAAAGACCGGCGACTATACGGTGGACCACACCGGGGTCGTCTATCTGATGGATAGGCGCGGCAAATTCGTGAGCTCGTTCAATCTGCAAAGGCCGCCGCAGCTGGCCGCGCGCGAACTCGAAGCCTATCTTTAGGACGCCTTCCCGCAAGACGCGACCCGGTTCCGCCCTTCAATAAAATCCGAGCGGGAAATATTTGAGATAGAGGTTGGCATAAGTTCCCCGCGTGGCAAGCGCCGCCAGCGCGTAATCGAGCACCTGACACAACTGGGTGTTGCCTTTCTTCACCGCGATCCCAGCACCTTCGCCAAAAACCTTTGCGTCGATGAAGGGACCGCCGCGAAAGCCGCAACAGTTCCGCCCAGCTTGACTTTCGAGCCACAGGCTGAGCGATATTCCGTCGCCGAAAATTGTGTCGATCTCGCCTTTGACGAGAGCCTCGCGCAGCAGCTCTTGGGATTCATAGGATTTGCGGAGCGTTTCTGGAAAAAACCGTTCGAGATAGGCTTCATGCGCGCTCCCTGCCTGGACGCCGACGGTTTTTTCGCGCAAGCTTTCCGGTATCGTCGGCGCGGCCGCCAGGGCCTTCAGCGACGCAAAACGCGCCGGGGTGGTATAATATGGCCCGGTAAAATCGACCGTTGCGCGGGTTTGCGGATCGATGCGGATCGCGGCTATCAGCGCGTCGCCTTGATCGTCATTGAGCGCGTCGATCAATGTATCGAAACGGCGCGCCTGGATGGTGCAAGTAATTTTGAGTTCCTCGCAAATGGCGCGCGCCAGATCGACGTCGAAACCGGAGAGCGTACCGTCGGGCAGCGCGAAGTGGAACGGCGGGTAATCGTCCTCGGTCAGGAAGCGCAAGCTTCGCAGGCCAGTCAGATCGGGCTTGGCGGCGCGATGGTGCGGGTCCCAAAAGCCCGGCACGAAAACGCCGCCGCCGGTCGCCAGATTCGGGGCCAAGGCGAGCAGGGCGAACACGGCAAGCGAGCCAAGCTTGCGTTTGAAAGACGCGCCGGGGAAGCCCAAACGAAATTCCTCATGCCGGTGGAACCGTAGGCATCGGGATCTTGCCTTGCCGCGGCGCCAACTGGCTGTCAAGACGCCCATATGGTATACCCTGCAAAGTCTGCCGGCATGATCCTTGCAATGGGTGAACAAGCGGTTTGATCCTCGCGGCGTGGCCGGAAGGCCATTTGCGTCGGGAACGCCCTCTCGCGTCAGACCCGCATGACTATGCCGCGATCCGCTAATGGCCACGCGCGCTAGCTTCGCTAGGCCAACGAAGGGGCAATTGAACAGCAAAAAAACGCACTCAATAGGACAAAACGCGCGGATGAACGAGATTTTTTCACCCCCCGGCGAAGATGCGGAGGATCACGGTCCTCTCATGCGGGGGCTTGCCTGCCTGCCGGTTTTTTTTTCGCTTGCCGGCAAACGCGTGGTTCTCGCGGGCGGCTCTCAAGCTGTCCTTTGGAAGGCCGAGCTTTGCCAGGCGGCAGGGGCAAGGCTCGACGTCTTTAGCCCGGACCCTTGTTCTGGTCTCGTTGCCTTGGCACGGCGCTGCCCGGCGGTCGCCCTCGTTTCGCGCCGGATCGAACCAGCGGATTTTCGCGGTGCCGCGCTCGCCATTGTCGACGCCGAGGGTGCCGCCGAGGCGGCGGAGTTTCAGGCCGCCGCGCGCGCCGCGGGTGTAACGGTCAACGTCATCGACAAGCCCCAATTTTCGGATTTTCAGTTCGGCGCGATCGTCGATCGTTCCCCTCTCGTCATCGGCATTTCGACCGACGGAGGCTCGCCCGTTCTAGCGCAGGCGATACGCGGCAGGCTTGAAGCCCTGCTGGCGCGCGAGATCACGCTTTGGGCGCAAATCGCCAAGGTGTGGCGCGAGAAGCCGCAGCTGCTCGACACGCCCTCGCAGACACGCCGCCGCTTTTGGGAACTGTTCAGCCGAACGGCTCTGGCGGCGAGACATCGTCCCGTCGAGGCCGATCTTGCCATGCTGCTCGCCGAGGCAGAGGCGGGCACTGTGGCGGCCGGGTCGGTTGCGCTTGTCGGGGCCGGTCCCGGCGATCCCGAACTCTTGACCCTCAAGGCCTTGCGCGCGCTCCAATCCGCCGATGTTGTTTTGTACGATGATCTTGTGAGCGCCACCATCGTCGACATGGCGCGGCGCGAGGCGGAAAAAATTCCCGTTGGCAAGCGCGGCTACAAGCCTTCCTGCCGCCAGGATCACATCGTTTCGCTATTGGTCTCGCTGGCACGCCAAGGAAAACGCGTGGTTCGTCTCAAAGGCGGCGATCCCATGATTTTTGGGCGCGCCAACGAGGAAATCGCGGCATTGCGGGCGGCCAACATTCCAATCGAGATTGTTCCAGGTGTCACCGCCGCCCTCGGTGCCGCCGCCGGGTTGCAAATTTCCCTGACAGCGCGGCAGACAGCCCGTCGGCTGCAATTCATCACCGCGCATGCGCATGACGGAAAGCTCCCCGGCGACATCGATTGGCGGGCGCTCTGCGATCCCCGGGCATCGACCGCCATTTACATGGGCGTGAAAACGCTCGAACTCCTGGCCGGGCGCCTGCTTGCCAATGGCATGGACCCATCGACGCCTGCGCTCTTAGTCGAGCGCGCGACTTGCCCGGACGAACGCCATATTTTTGGGACAATCGAAAATCTCGCCGCCAAGGTAGCCCGCGCCGAACCATCCGGCCCATGCGTCATTCTTATTGGCGAAGCCTTTGCGGATGCCTTGTCTTTGCCGCGAACGCAGGTCAACCTCGAAATTCAGCCACGAGCGCTGGCCCGTTAACAAGGGCATGTTTGTTGTGCCGTGGCGATCTGTTCAGCAGGTCCGTGCCCTTCACTCAAGGCGGAGAGAATTGGATGCGCCGTCTCATATTCGCAACGATCATCGCAAGCTTGGCGGCGATAACCGCCGCCGCCGCGGCAATCTACTACTATGAACGCCCGAGCGTCTTGCGCATCGCGGTTCCGCGCGATAGCGACGATCAGGCGATCATGGCGGCGGCGGCGCGTGCTTTCGCCGAGGACCGGGACGGCATTCGCCTCAAGCTGGTCGCGGTAGCGAGTCTGGCGGAGTCGGCGCGTGCACTCCAGGAAGGGCGCGCCGATCTCGCGATTGTCCGCAGCGACCTCGCGATGCCGCCGAACGGCCAGACCGTGTTGATCATGCGCCGGGATGCGGCCCTGTTGCTCGCGCCGGCGGAGAGCAGTCTGCGCGCGATCGACGACCTGCGCGGGCATAGGATTGGCGTTCTGCAAGACGTGCCAGCGGGGAAAGCCGACAATCAGCTTGTTCTGGACACGGCGCTTGCCCAATACGAGGTTCCAGCGGCCTCGGTTGGGCGGATATTCCTGACCCTCGCGGAGCTTTCGCGCGCGGTCGAAAACAAGGAGATCGACGCGGTTCTCGCCGTCGGCGCGCCCGGCTCGGAGGGATTGACCGACGCGGTCAACACGGTTGCCGTGGCCGGTCACGGTCAGCCGGTCTTCCTTCCCATCGCCGAGGCCAAGGCTATCGCGCAACGCTCGCCGGCGTTTGAAGGGGTCGAAGTAATGCGCGGCGCGTTCGGTGGCGCCCAGCCGAAACCGCCGGTGGATTTCGATACCCTCGGGGTAAGCACAAGACTTGTCGCGCGCAATAGCCTTGGCAATGAAGTGGTCGGCGCATTGACAAGGCTCTTGCTGGCGGCGCGGCCTGTCATCGCCGCGCGGATTCCGATCGCCAACCGCATCGAAGCGCCAGCCGCCGACAAGGGCGCGGCTCTCCCGGTTCATCCCGGTGCCCTCGCTTTTCTCGACGACGAAGAAGAAAGCTTTTTCGACAAGTACAGCGATGCTTTTTATATTGGCGCGATGTTGCTTAGCGTGCTTGGCACTGGGCTGGCGGCGGCAGCGACAAGGCTCACGCGTCACAGGCTCACGGACGCCGATAAGATCCTGTGCAAGTTAATCGAAATCACGAAGGCCGTGCGAACTGCCAGGCACGCCGGGCTTCTCGACGGCTACGAGGAGGAAGCCGACGAGCTTTTGGCGCTAGCACTGGCGCCAGATGCGGTCCACGCCTTGAGCGTCAACCGGATGGGCGCCTTGACCCTAGCTTTGAACCAGCTGCGCCATGCCATCGCCGAGCGGCGGCAAAGTTTAGCGGTCCAAATGCGCGCCCAGTTTTCGCCGCGCATCGTCCGCGAATAGGCGAGCCATGCCGACCAAGGTCCCGCTTCGGGATGGGCCTGAGATCGATTCATGCCCGCACGCCAGAGCGGCGCGACCGCCTGTAGTTGGTTAGCACGCCTGCGATCGTCGTCGAGCGGAAAAGAAATCGCCTTTATGAAACATCTCAATGCCTATCCAACCACGTCTAGAACAATATAACAATGGAGGGATTCGCTAATTACAAAGCTATCCTCTTCCTTAAACTGTCAACGAGGTAACAATTGCCGGCCTTTGGAGCGAAACAAAACTAAACCAGTGTGCGGCAGGCACAAAAACGCTTTGGGCTTTTTGCGACGATATTCTCAGCCGCAGTGATCTTCTTGTGCACAAGCGTAGGTCTCATTTTCTCATCAACATTACCCCACTTAAAGACTACAAGGCAAATATTTCCGCTATAGCCCTCAGATGCAACGGCGTTCTCCCTCCTTTGCGTTCTCCAGACAAGGAGATCCCTAACGATAGCCGCGTGCCCGGCCTCGGCATCCCCTCGAAGAATCCGTTTAAAATTTTGTTTTCATTGCATTTATATTAATTCCGGAGTTGCCGTTTCGCGGCCCGCCGGGCTAGACTCTAGCAATCCTTCCCTTCTGGGTTAGCTTTCCTTGGCCACCACGGACGACAACACTTCACCTCCACCCGGCTCCGGCGTTCGGCCGGTTTCGATCGCCGACGAGATGCGGAAGAGCTACCTCGCTTACGCGATGAGCGTCATCGTGAGCCGGGCGCTGCCCGACGTGCGCGACGGGCTGAAGCCGGTGCACCGGCGCATTCTCTATTCGATGCACGAAAACAATTACATGCCGGACCGTCCCTACAACAAATCGGCACGCGTCACCGGCGATACGATGGGTAAATATCATCCGCACGGCAATCTCGCGATCTACGACGCGCTGGTGCGGATGGCACAGCCGTTCTCGATGCGCCTGCCGTTGATCGACGGGCAAGGCAATTTCGGCTCCGTCGACGGCGATCCGCCCGCCGCCGAACGCTATACCGAAGTGCGTCTCGCACAGGCCGCCATACCGCTCCTCGACGACCTCGACAATGCGACGGTGGATTTCCAGCCGAATTACGACGGACGCGAGCGGGAGCCAACGGTGCTTCCGGCGAAATTCCCAAATCTCCTCGTCAATGGCGCCGGCGGCATCGCGGTCGGCATGGCGACTAACATCCCGCCGCATAATCTCGGCGAGGTGATCGACGCGGCAATCGCCTTGATCGACCGGCCAGAGATGACGATCGAGGATTTGCTGGCGATCATTCCCGGCCCCGACTTCCCGACCGGCGGCCATATTTTGGGGCGGGCGGGCATCCGCATCGCCTATATGTCCGGACGCGGCCCGGTGCTGACACGGGCGAAGGTTGAAGTCGAGGAAATCCGCAAGGAGCGCGAAGCCCTCATTGTCACCGAGATTCCCTATCAGATCAACAAAGCTACCCTGATCGAGAAGATCGCCGAGCTCGTTCGCGAGAAACGCGTCGAAGGCATCTCCGATCTCCGCGATGAATCCGATCGCGACGGCATGCGCATCGTCATCGAGCTGAAGCGCGATGCGCTCGCCGATGTGGTGTTAAATCAGCTCTGGCGCTTCACCGCGTTGCAATCGAGTTTTCCTTGCAACATGATCGCCTTGAATGGCGGCCGCCCGGAAATCCTGACGCTCAAGGATTTCCTTAAGGCCTTCGTCGATTTTCGCGAGGAGGTCGTCACAAGGCGCACCAAGCACCTTCTCACCAAGGCGCGCGATGCCGCGCATGTGCAGGTCGGTCTTGCCATCGCCGTCGCCAATATCGACGAATTCATCCGCCTGATCCGCACGTCGCCTGACCCGGCCGCCGCCCGCGCGGCCTTAATGGGCCGCACCTGGCCCGCGCATGACATGGCGTCCCTCATTACGCTCATCGCCGACCCGCGCCATGCGCTCGGCGAGGATGGCACCTGCCAGCTCTCGGAAGCACAGGCGAAGGCCATTCTCGAACTCAGGCTGCAACGCTTGACCGCGCTCGGCCGCGAGGAAATCGCCGAGGCGCTGAGCAAGCTTGCCGCCGAGATCGCCGATTATCTCGACATCCTGCGTTCGCGTGCCAGGCTCTTTTCGATCATCAAGGATGAAATGATCGCGGTCAAAGGGGCGCACGCTACCCCGCGCCGCACCGTCATCCTCGACGATGCCGCAGGCGTCGAGGACGAGGATCTCATTCAGCGCGAGGAGATGGTTGTCACCGTGTCGCATCTTGGCTACGTCAAGCGGGTTCCGCTTGCCACCTATCGCGCGCAAAGACGCGGCGGCAAAGGCCGTGCGGGAATGCAGACGCGCGACGAGGATTTCGTCGCGAGGCTATTTGTCGCCTCGACCCATGCGCCGGTGCTGTTCTTTTCCTCGCGCGGTCACGTCTACAAGGAAAAAGTCTGGCGGCTGCCTCTTTCGGCGCCGCAGGCGCGTGGCAAGGCGCTCGTCAATATGTTGCCGCTCGACGAAGGCGAGCGGATCACCACGATCATGCCGTTGCCGGAGGACGAGGCGGCGTGGGACACTCTCGATGTCATGTTCGCGACCACAAGCGGGAGCGTGCGGCGCAACAAGCTTTCCGATTTCGCTCAGGTCAACCGCGCCGGCAAAATCGCGATGCGGCTCGACGAAGGCGAGGGAATCGTCGATGTGCAGATTTGCAGCGAGGCGGACGATGTTCTTTTGACGACCGCCAATGGCCAATGCATCCGGTTCCCCGTGACCGAGGTGCGGGTCTTTAAGGGCCGCGATTCCATGGGAGTGCGCGGCATCGCGCTTGGGCCCGGCGAGCGGGTGATCTCGCTTGCCATTTTACGTCATATCGAGGCCGACAGCGGCGAGCGGCTCGCTTATCTCAAGATGCGCCGCGCGGTTGCCGGCGACATTTCGCCCGAGGCCAATGGCGAAACGGCTGGCGAGGAGGCGGGAGTTGAGGACACCTCTGTGGCGTCGAATCTCGGACCGGGCCGCTATGTTGAAATGTCCGCCGCCGAACAAATTATTTTGACCGTTTCCGCGAATGGCTACGGCAAGAGGACATCGTCCTACGAATACCGTATTACCGGACGCGGCGGCAAAGGCATCGTCGCGATGGTGGTCAATCAGAGAAACGGCAAGCTTATTGCTTCGATGCCGGTCGAGGATGGCGACGAGATCGTGCTGGTGACAAACGGCGGCCAATTGATCCGCTGTCCGGTCGATGGCATTCGCATTGCCGGACGCGGGACCCAGGGAGTCATCGTCTTCGATACCGCCGCCGGGGCGGAGGTCGTCGCCGTCGAGAGGATCACCGAGGAGGATACTCCCCGCGGCGACGATGCGGAGCCGCGCGAGACGGGACAAGGCGAAGAAGGCAGCGGTTGAAGATGACGCGGATGACGCGGGGCGGCGTCCGGCCCAGCGCGTAAGCGGTTCCGCGAGCCGCGGGCAGGGCGTTTTCAGTTTAGGCGTGCCGTCTTGATTTTGTAGGCGCCGTCACGCGCACGCACGAACATCTCGTCGACGTGCGGATGGCGAATTGGATCGCCGGAAGTATCGGCCATGAGGTTTTGCTCCGAGACATAGGCGACATACTCGGCTTCCGCGTTTTCGGCGAAGAGGTGATAGAAAGGCTGATCCTTGCGCGGCCTAACCTCTTCGGGAATCGCCTGCCACCATGCCTCGGTATTCGCGAAGACCGGGTCCACGTCGTAGATGATCCCCCGGAACGGAAAATTGCGGTGTTTGACCACCTGGCCTATGGCGAACTTCGCGGTACTGAGTTTCATGATTTGGAAGCCGCCGCAAAAGGCCGCCAGAACCGGCGGCGGCTGGCCGGCACGGCTAGCGAGATGGGAAACCTGGATTGCGGTGGTTAACCGCCGCCTGTTTCGATGTCAAATTGATGAAGGCGTCCGGTCACAAAAGCGCACCGGCGCCAACCGCCGCGAAACTCCATGCACTCCTTTGCCCGCAAAGCTCCCCAAGCCCTATGGCGGCTTGGGCTTACCGCCCTGAATGAAATCAAGCATTGCGGTATTCATCGAAGGCCAGCGCTTGTGGGGCAGAGATGTTTGGCAATAGGTGACGCGCCGTCCTCCGGCACACCCGGAGAAGTCCCGGCAGCCATCGGCAAACACGTTCAGATCCAACGGAACGCAGGCCGCGCACCGCCCCCAATAGGCAGCAGTGCCGCGGCCGAAGTCCGGGAAGCGTTCATCGGTGCGGCTGTGGACGATCAAAACAGCCGGGATTGACGGACATACCATCGTCGCGAGGTCTTCGCTCGTGATGCCCGCGGCGCTCGCGACGATGGTGCGTGGCGCGGCGCTAGCTTTGCGGAGGTAAGCGGGGATACCCTCGGCCATTGCGCCACCATCGGAATGACCGAGATAAGCGATCGAAGCTTCATCGACACAGAAAAAGCTCGCGACGGTCTCAGCCACCTTCGCCTGTCGCGAAACTGCCGTGGGCGACAAACCTAAGTGGTCGCTGTAGGCGACGATGAAACCACGCCGCGTCGCCTCGGTCGTTAGGCCGTAGAAGATCTCGGACTGGCGCCGGTTAAATCCTGCTGGCGGGAAGACGACGAGCAGCGGATAGGCCCGTGTCGGATCGTAATCGCTCGGCGTGCGCACGTCGATCGTAAGCCTGTCTGAGGTTTGCATATTGTCGTCGAGATCCGCGTGACCAGTCCGGCTCCCGGGGGTGCAAGCTCCAGCAATTCCGGATTCCGGCCCGGCCGCGGCAACTTTGGGCCGCGCCGGGCGCAAAAATACCAGAAGGCCAAGTGCCACGATCACAACGGTTGCGATCAGACCGGCTGTTTGGCGCGAAACGCGAATTCCCATAGTGCCACCTCCGCACGATCGCGACGGGGCAAATCCGCGATGCGTCTGCGCATATCTGAAGCAATCGACAAGAAAATCAAGGGTTAGCCAGGCCCCGGCCCTTTATCATCGAAGTCGGTCTGCAATCGGAAGGGAACCGGGCCTCCGGCTAGCTCAAAATCTTTCTTTTTGTTCTACCTAGGTGTTATCCCAACACGGCCGTGCCCTTCATCCGTGCGTAGTCTTGGTTTTTGCCCATGCCAGATTCCCATCCCTCGGCGCTGCTGAACAATGCCGAAATGGCCGAAGCCGACCGGCTGACTATCGCGGGCGGCACGCCTGGTTCCTTGCTGATGGAACAGGCCGGGGCGGCGGTCGCAAGCGAGGCCACACGCCTTGCGCCTCGCAATAGTCGCATCGCGGTTTTCTGCGGGCCGGGTAATAATGGCGGCGATGGATTTGTCGCCGCACGCGTGCTCGCGAGCCAAGAATTTACCGTCGAGCTCGGATTGCTTGGCGCGCGCGAGGGCTTGCGGGGCGACGCCGCGCTCGCCGCCAAAAGTTGGACCGGCAAGATCCTCGCCGTCGAGGAACTTGATCTCGATTCTGCCGATCTCGTGATCGACGCGCTGTTCGGTGCGGGCCTTGCTCGCGATCTCGATGGGCCGGCCAAGGCTTTGGTCTTGCGTCTCAATGAATGGACAAACAGGACGAAAAAGCCGATCCTTTCCGTGGATGTTCCCTCCGGCATCGACGGCTCGAGCGGGCAAATTTGCGGCGCAGCGATAACCGCCGCGCGCACCATCACATTTTTTCGCCGCAAGCCGGGGCACTTGCTGCTGCCGGGCCGCATCCATTGCGGCGGCACGGTCATCGCGGATATCGGAATTTCCGATCGTGTCCTCGCCGCGATCGCCCCCAAAATTTTCGCCAATTGTCCGGTTTTCTGGCAGCAGACATTCCCAATTCCGAGCGTAAATGGCCATAAATATTCGCGCGGCCATGCGGTAATCCTCTCTGGCGGGCTTGCGCACACCGGTGCCGCCCGTCTTGCCGCACGCGGCGCGCTTCGCGCAGGCGCGGGGCTGGTCACGATTGCGACGCCGCGCGAGGCGCTTTGCGCCCATGCCGCGGCGTTGACCGCGATCATGACCCGCGTGTGCGACAACGCGGACGACCTCATGAGCCTCCTCGCCGACCGCCGGATGAACACGCTCGTCATGGGACCAGGGCTGGGCGTGGGAGAACGAACCCGCGCCCTGGTGCGGGCCGCGCTCAATCCCCACGGCGAATCCGGGGCGCTGGCCCGCGCCGTCGTCCTCGACGCAGATGCGCTCACGAGTTTTGAGGACGATGCTCTCGGTCTCGCGCGACTGATCAAGCGCCGGGGCAGGGGGGTCGTGCTCACGCCGCACGATGGCGAATTTGCCCGCCTCTTCGGCAACGCCGGCCAAAATGACCAAAACAACTGGCTTGGTCTCGACATGTTGGAACAAGTCTTGGCGTCGCATTTCGACGGCCTGCATTCGGAGTCGAAACCTGACCGCGCGCGCGCCGCGGCGGCATTAAGTGGCGCGGTGGTTGTTTTGAAAGGCCCCGACACGGTGGTTGCTGATCCGGAGGGCTTGGCGACAATAGCCGAGGATTTGCCGCCATGGCTCGCCACGGCAGGGTCGGGCGATGTCTTGGCGGGAATTGCGGGCGGCCTGCTTGCCCAAGCCATGCCGCCCTTCGAGGCCGCTTCCGCCGCTGTCTGGCTGCATGGTGCCGCCGCCCAGCATTTTGGGCCGGGTCTCATCGCCGAGGACATTCCCGAAAATCTGCCGCCGGTTTTGCGTGCTCTTTTCTCCACTGGATTTTTGCAGGGTGATGGCGGCTGAGTGCGATTGGTTTCTTGATCCGGGCGCCATTCTGGCTTGCATCGCCTTCATGCGGAGGCCGGCTAGGCAGTTGAGCCGAGTGTTTTTCGCGGGCCGTGCGGCGCGGCAAAGGTCAAATTCTCGGGCGGTTGGCATTAGCATTTCTTTTGCGCTGGGCGGTTGGGCAGGCCGCGAACCGTCTTAAGCGAGCAAAATAACTGATTGAGTCATAGCCGAGTCTCTCCTAATGTACTTGTTAAGTAGATAGTTCTCCTCGGTTTGACGGCGGCTGGCTGCACATGAGTTGTCCGTCCATCGCTATCTTGGTTTACCCCGTCGACAGCGGTTGCGCCTTGTCCCGCCGCGCATTATGGTCCAGTCGCTGCGGGCGGCAGCCTGGGATATGAAGCGGCATTGGGGCGTCGCCAAGCGGTAAGGCAGCGGATTTTGATTCCGCCATGCGGAGGTTCGAATCCTCCCGCCCCAGCCAGCCACTACAGTCTCGTACGTGATTTCCTGGTGGGGAGAATCCGCGACAATTCCGCGGGTGAAGCTGGCGGAATCCAGTCTCTGGCCGGTAATTTTCGGTATTTCGGCCGTTGCGCGGCAGGTTTCGGGCGCCGGTCTCTGCTCGGCATTTTCGAATTTGCGCTTAGCCGTCTCAGCTTGGAACCAAATCGGTATCGTAGCGTTTGTGTGGATGGTCCGCAGTCGGGAGGAGCCACGATGAAAACGAAAGGACCCACAACGTTTAAAATTGGACTGACGGTGCTCATCACAGCACCCCTCGCTTTCACATCTGCTAAAGCTATAGACAATGCTGCTGCCGACAAAGCTGCTGCCGCGTTCGGCCAGTTCGGTCTTGCAGGTCTCGCCGTCGCGGGAAGGGCACCCGCCGGTTATGGATATGGTCCATTCGGCCCGCCTGCGTATACGCCCGTTTGCTGGACGCAATATGTGACGATTGGGAACCGATACAGCTGGGTCAATTGGCCGTATACGATTTGCCGCTGAGCGCAATCGCTGCCAGGATGCGCTTTGCCAAAATTATGAAGCCTGGGGCCGTCGGTTCATGGATCCTCCCCACCCGGCGTCGTGAACATCGATCGAGGATCGTCACCTTTCCTCTTCGAGGGATGGAAAAGCGTCTTCGGCAAGGTGCTCTGTCCCGACGATTTGATCTGGCAGGCATCAACAACCTCGCGACATAGGGATTATCCCGGCCAATCTTTGAGCAACTCTCAAAGTTATCCTTGGGTATATTTTATAACACTTCTGTAAATACGCGTTTTTATTAACTATATCTCGTTTGTTGGCAAATGTAGCTGTCATGCCTTCCGTCTAAACTAAAGAAAGATCGGCTATTTTTTTGGTCAGTTCAGTAATGCAACGCTTGAGATTGGATCTGGCGTCGTCGCCCCATTTTTCACTGGTCTCCGCCCGGCGAAACAGCCGCGCATCCTGTTTGGCGAAATTCTCAAGTATTCGCAGGTGGATCGAATAAAAGACGACCTCGGGGGCCCAAGAAAATTCGTTTCGAATCCGAGCAAGATGTTCGGCGAACTCCTCCCACGGCGAGGCAAGCGAACTCAAATCCAAATCCAAGAAGAGATCGAGATCGCCCGCATACCCCGCATAGTATTGTTTTTCCGCCCTAGCCTGCGGGTGATTGGCGGTCGCCATGATCAAATCATAGACGGCGTCGGCGTCGGGTTGCTTCAACAAGGTGTATCGGCGAAACAGCTCGGCGCTGTCGCGGACATTTTCATAATCTGGACGCGGACCGCCGTCGCGATTCTGTGTCCTGTACACCGCATCATGCCAAAAAGCCGATACGGCTATGATTTCCGGGCGGGCGGATAGATCGGAGAAACTTCTCAGCTTTGCCAGTAATCCCGCTATGTGTTCCCATGTGTGGTAGGCACGGTGAGGTTCGCTGTAACCGGCGTCGAGCACACCCCATGCTCCGGTCTTATGTTTCCCCTCCAGTGGCATCCAAAAATTTTTTTTGATCTCCTCTCGGTTCATCGGTCCTTGAGAACGGTGTGGGCGCTTCATCATTCAATTGTCCCTCTTTTGCAGCCGCCAGCTCGGGAAACCAAGGACGAACAGGGATTGTCACTTTGCCGTGCTTTTGGGAGCGGTATGGCGCGGCCCGGATAGGTTCCTTGTCCGCGACGTCGAGCCATATCTCCAAATCGCTCGCAATGCGCGAGGCGCCGTTGTCTGATGGCCGCCTTGGAGGGGAGGGCCACAATTGCTTGATCGAACCCGGCGGCGGCCAAATCCGAGTGGGTGGTCATCTCATCCGAGCTAGACCTCCAAGCGCCTTCGCGCGCGCAACGGAGCGTGGCTTTTTCCAGTCCATCATAGCGACCTTTTCCAACTCCCGGTTGAAGCTGCCGCCCCCATATCCGGGCCGCGCGTTTGGAAAATGACCAGTCTCACCGCCGGCTCCGGCTCGCGGCCACCGGGCCGCGTTGCGTAACTCCTTCGCCGACTGGCGCTTCGATGCGCCGCCAAATGCCCGTCCCCAGGCGTCCGGTCATAACGAGTGTGTTGACGTCGCGGAATTCGTAGGTTCCGCCATCCTCCCAACCGGCCAGGCCGAGAGTCGAACGCAGCGTCCAGCGGCCATCGCTGAGGGTGATCGTTCCCTCATGTCGTTTCACTGAGCCCGGTCCTTCGCTGCGGAAGCGATAGGTGCCGCCTGGCAGAATGTCCCAAATCCAACGTGCTACGCCCCGGTTGTTCGGAACTGTAGCTTCCCAGGTGCCGGCGGCGGCGCGATCGACGAAATTTGCCGGCGGCGTTCGGACAGCGGGTTCGGCCGGTGATATCAACGCCGAAAGTTTAGCCCTGGCGATATCTGCAAAAGCACAATTTGGGAAGCGAGACAGGTGGTCCTCGAAGCCGACTTTGGTGCCGATCATCTCTGCCTTCTTCCAGTGCGCGTCGGCTCCGGCACAGTTGTCGCTCTGCTGGGACTGCATCACCGGCGCAACCGGCGGCTTTCCGCGAAGATAAAACTCACCAATCAGTGATAAGGATAGTTCAGGGAGTTGAGCGTGACCTGTCGCGTCATAGACATCGGAACCGATGCGGCGAAAGACTGTGCCGATTTCCTCTGGTGCCTCGATGTGTTTAAGGAACGCGCCCGTGTATGGACTGTTCCTGCCGTTGCCATCCTCCGCCGTCCGCCCCGCCTGCGTCGCGTATGCGACAATCATGCCTTCCGGACTGTCAATCTTGACCAAGCCGCGCTGCATAGATACCGCCCGTGTCAGCCCAATTGACCGCTTCATCTCTTCGGCCAGCGGATTGTCGCGACAGGCATCCAGTACAAGGATGCGCAGGTTCTTAGCCTGCTGAAGGTCGGCGACGATATCGTCCACCCGCATCATGCGGCGTAAGTCCGCCTCGTCGGTGAGTTTCGCGTCGATCGGCATCAGATAATTAACACCGGCGAATTGCATGGCGTGACCACTATAATAAAAGATCGCAACATCGGCATCGCGCGCCATCCTTGCGAAGCGGATTGCGTGTTCATCCATCCCGGCCTTATCCAGATCGAAGCCGGCGATGGTTTCGAAACCGGTGCGGGTCAGCGCCGCCGCGACATCCTGAGCGTCGTTCGCCGGATTGGGGAGGTGGACCGCGTTTTTGTAAGCGCCGTTGCCAATCACCAATGCGACCCGTTTTTCAGCCAAGGCATTCGAGCTTGCCGAACACCACATGAAAAGGCCGAGCAAAAGCGGGATCAACCTGCCGACGGTGACGATTCCGGATTGGTCCCGATGCTTCAATACGAACATGCCGGATCCCCATACAACGGCGCCCTCGGATGTCATTTTACCACCGGTAGGTGCGCAATGGCTGTGATTATTTCACCCGATTGGCGGATGTAAATCCATCAATCGGCATTGAACTCTGCCCCTCGATCGGCATCCAAGTTTGCGCCCTTTTCGGTATGTGTCGTGACAGAGGGCGGGCGCAGCCCGGCCGGAGTTGCGAAATTCTCAAGGATTTGAATTGGATTGAATAGAAGCAACCTCGGAAGCCCACGAAAATTTGATGATCCGGCTGCCTAAAGTTTTTATGCCAGCCGCAGCGGACTCCGGCTTTGGATATTGTGTGACCCAGCTCACAGTGACCGGGGAGGTCTTGTGCCAAAAGCACGCAGACACTGGAAACGCCCGTCATACCGATGGTCACCGAAGTCCTTGCATGGGGAATGTCATGACAGCGAAACGAGCCGAATTCTGTACCATTCTGCGCGTGGCGGTCCCCTTGGTCGCCGGGCTTGCGCTATCCTCCTTCGCAACCGCGAGCTTTGCGCTCGGCACGGTCGAGCAGCGTATCACCTGTACCCCCGACGTGTTGCGGCTCTGCAGCTCGGAAATTCCCAACGTCGACCAGATCATCGCGTGCATGATGGCCAAAAAGGCGAGGCTTAGCCACGCTTGCAGAGCTGTGTTCGACACGGCCGCGTCGAACAAAACTGCAGCAAACGAGTGACGAACCGCTTATTTATCTTTCCCCACTCTCTGTCCCCACGAAATCGCAATCGATCGACCGGAGGTCCATATGAAAACGTTCTTCCTTGCCGTGGCCTTCGCCCTGACGGGCGGCACAGTTCAAGCTGGAAGCGTGTTCGAAGTCCCAATCAATGGCGGGATTGCCCGAATTCAGCTCGACGACAACTGTCAGTGGTCGATGTGTGCGTCGGTATCTTGGACCGAAAACGATCGACGCCGAGATCGCAAGGAACAGTATCGCAAAGAGCCCGCCAAGCCGTCCACAAGGTTGAAAGCGGAGCCGCCGGCGAAACTAACGTCTTCCGATCCCGCCCCCGCTTTGGGCAGCCCCACCAAGCCTAGTGTCAGCTCCGTCGCACCGTCGGCTGCTACGTCGGCCCCGACGCGCGCCGCCCCCGCTGACAGCGGACTGAACACGGACCCAACTGCGATGGCCAGCCACCAGCCCGACGCGAACGACGTTGCGGCAGCTCCTGTCCCTCATCACGACACCGTCGCCATCATCGCGCCGCCGCGCTCTCCCGTTTCCGCAGGCAACGCCTCGGCGACCAGCCCGGTTGGCGAGTGGCTCGTCGAAGACGGAAAGGCGCGCATCCACATCGAGGAATGCGGGGAAAATCTGTGCGGTGTCGTTTCTGACGCGAACAATTCGAATGAAACGGATCGCAACAATCCCAATCCTGAGCTGCGCAATCGCCTGATCATCGGCATGCCTGTCCTGCTCGATATGAAGCCCGTCAACCACAATCGCTGGGAGGGCCGGATCTACAACGCCCAGGATGGACAGACCTACATCGCCGATATTTCCTTGAATGATCCGCAAAATCTTCGGGTCGAAGGCTGCGTGTTCGGCGGTCTCATCTGCGGCGGCCAGAATTGGACTCGCGTGAAATAAGACCCGCGAGCAGATGGGAGTCGCGGCCTTGGCAAAGGGCTTGAAGGGCACCGGCGGCAATGCGATGAACGCCGCGGTGTCCGCCGCGTCGCAAGCAACCGGCGGGCGATATTATGTTATGATTAATAACAATTGATATCTAGCGTTCTTAGCCTTTCCCATTTTAAGATTGCCGCTTAAGATTGCCGCCCCCTCTGTTGCCTCAGAGGATCAAGGAGAGTAAACTAAGTTTTTTAATGTTTGTCTAAATTGTCATGGGCCTCCGGCAGCTTGAATTGCGAGCGCGATGAAGTTGAATTCAACCATTGCGGTGCGGTTTCTGAGCGCTTTGATTTTGACCTTTTGGGTCGGAACCGCGCTGGCGGACAAGCGCGTCGCTCTAGTCGTTGGCAACAGCCAATATCTGCATTTGTCGCCTAAGCTCGTCAATCCCGCCAATGATGCGCATGATCTGGCCCAGGCGCTGACGGAGATCGGCTTTGACGTCATTCTCCGCACCGATATTGGAAAAAGCAATTTCGACCTAGCGCTTGTCGAATTCGCGCGCAAAGCAAAAACTGCCGACACCGCGCTCGTTTACTACGCAGGTCACGGTCTACAGCGAAATGGAAAGAACTATTTTCTCCCGACCGATATCGATGCTCCGGACGAGTTCGAGTTGAACTACTTGGCGATAAGCCAGGACAGCATTTTGGACGCCGTTGGCCAGGCGAAAAGCGTCAAAATCGTGATTCTCGATGCCTGCCGCAACAATCCTCTCGCCAAGCTCGCGTCGCGTAGTTGGAGCGGCGGGCTCGCGCGCATCGATAATGCGGAAGACGCGATCATCGCCTACGCAACGTCGCCCGGTCGTGTCGCCTACGACGGGGATGGCCGTCGCAACAGCCCCTTCGCGGCGGCTCTCATCAAACGCATCAAGGAGCCGGGACTAGAGATCGGAACGATGTTCCGCCGGGTGGCGAACGATGTCTATGACGAGACCAACGGTTTGCAGCACCCCGAAATGACAAGCTCGCTGCGGAACGATTATTTCTTGAATCCCGCGGAAAGCGACAGCGTTGCTTGGAGCCGCGTTCGTGAATCGACCGATCCGGCCGATTTTAAAGAGTTCATTCGGAAGTTTCCAGAATCGCCATTTGCGCGTGAGGCTCAATTTCGCATCGACGTTTTTGAACGCATTCGTCGCGAGCAGGAGGAGACGGCGAAGATCGAACGTGAGCGTGTCGCGCTAGAGGCCGTAAATAAACGTCGTGCGGAGGAAGCCAAGAAGGAAGCCGAGCGCGTCGCGCTAGAGGCCGTAAATAAACGTCGTGCGGAGGAAGCCAGGAAGGAAGCCGAGCGTGTCGCGCTAGAGGCCGAAAATAAACGTCGTGCGGAGGCAGCCAAGAAGGAAGCCGAGCGTGTCGCGCTAGAGGCCGAAAATAAACGTCGTGCGGAGGCGGCCAAGATGGAGGCCGAGCGTGTCGCGCTAGAGGCCGAAAATAACCGTCGTGCGGAGGAAGCCAGGAATGGAGCCGAGCGTGTCGCGCTAGAGGCCGTAAATAAACGTCGTGCGGAGGAAGCCAAAAAGGAAGCCGAGCGTGTCGCGCTAGAGGCCGAAAATAACCGTCGTGCGGAGGAAGCCAGGAATGGAGCCGAGCGTGTCGCGCTAGAGGCCGAAAATAAACGTCGTGCGGAGGAGGCCAGGAAGGAAGCCGAGCTCATCGCCCAGCAGAAGGGCGAAGCGGCGCGATTGGAGGTAGAGAAGGCCGCCGCGCAACGCAGGGAAGTCGAGCGGCTTCAAGCAGAAAAACGCGCCTCCGAGGAGCGAGCAAAGATTGCGGCGCTCGAGGAGGAGGACCGCAAGACGCATGACGCCGAATTGGAAAAACAACGGACAGCTGAAATTTGCGCGGGTGACCAGGCCAAACTGAAAGAATCAACTGCTGCGCTGCAAACAGCCGCTATTCAGAGTTTGGCAAAGGAGACGGCTTGCCCAACCATCAAGCCCGCCATCGACAAAGCGTTGCGCGAGGTGACTCGCCTGGTCAAGCGTGCTTGCGACGCGGATCGCAAAACCCTCGCTTCGTTAAGAGATAATGATCTCGGATCGCTCAAAGCCGCGATCGATCACATGAGCTGCGAAACGGTTCGTGCCGAAGCGCAACAGCGTGTTGCCAAACTTGAGGGCGAAATGCAGCGCAAGCAATCCGTTTGCGCGGATGAGAAGACAAAACTCGACGCTATCGACGCAAGCGTGGCTGGGGCGCGGCAACAATATGGAGAAGTTTTGGCTCATGATGCGTGCCCATCTCTCCACGCAGAAATAAACGGCATCATCAAAAAAATTGATTCGCGGGTGAAGGAGGCGCAAACCGAGTTGGCTCGGCTAGGCTGCTATAATGGATCAATCAACGGCAAATTTGACGACGCAACCATGAAATCATTGGCACTCTATAACGCCAAGAAAGGTTCTTTGGCGGATGGCTCTCAGCTCACTGACGGCCTCCTATCCGAATTGAAGCAGCAAAATCTTGGCTTATGCCCGGAAGAGAAACCAGCCGCGCCCGTCATCGCTACTCCGGTCCCTGAGCAGACCAAGAAACAGGCAAATAAAGAAGAAGAGCCGGTCTCGAGGCCGCCGAGGCACAAAACCCACATCGCCGCGCGTGAAGAAGGGCCCGTGGCGGAGCCGCCAAGGCACAAGAAAA
Organism: Methylocella sp.; assembly: GCA_050728655.1. Classification (GTDB taxonomy): domain Bacteria; phylum Pseudomonadota; class Alphaproteobacteria; order Rhizobiales; family Beijerinckiaceae; genus Methylocapsa. Next base: position 51,738 of record JBOHJQ010000005.1, on the reverse strand, counting down.
CCCACAGCGCCGCGCGTGAAGAAGAGCCGGCGCCGCGGTCACATCAAAGGGCGCATCTTTCTAATGCCAGCGAGAGACCCAAGTCTTATGTCGCCGTAGCGAGAGAAAGGCACGCACCGCGGATGCCCCCGAGCCCAACGGCACAGGCCGGTTCGGCACATAACACACCCGTTAGTGGCGTCGGTTTCTAGGTTTCGTGGATTGATGATCGCGCGTGCTTGGCACGAGGTTCTAGTCGCATCAAGTTTGCGATCTCTCGAATTCAAGTCCGATCTAAATTACGATCGCGTTTGAGCGGATTGTAAACAGGAGTAAATGCGAAGTTCGCAATTCGGATAGCGCGCCCTTCGTCTCGACGAGATCGTCGCGCGCAGGTTCATCCGGCCATCGACGCAGAAGACACACTGGATCGTTCGGCGCGTTATCGAAGAAGCGGCCCGAAATGCCGAAATTTGGCGCAAAATGCCGCCGTTCCACCAATTCCCGCCCCTGGATGGCGACATAACCCGATGGACCGGCGGCAACAGGTAATGAAAATTGCTAGGTTATTAAATCTCCAAGGCGCGGCGTGGGAGGATCGCGCCATGATCGAAGTGACATGCTCAGGTCCTGCGACTTTGGTGCATCGTCGGGATGACCGGCGTTCCCAATGTCTGCGCGACATTCGCACCAAAGCGCACCGGTGACTGTGACTTAGATCACACAAAAAGGCCACTATGCTTACCGCTTTACCATTCGCGGTTTTTGTTCAATCAGTTCGGCGATCTGGAGCGTTGCTCGCTGCGATCCGGCAACGCCGATAGCGGCGAGGGTTGGGAGGATGACCATGGCAAGACGATCGGGCAACGAGGGGATTTCGTCGCGGCTCTCGTCGGCCGCAGGCGTGGCGTTGGCCCACGGCTGGGGCTTTGATTTTGGCCCGAATCTCTTCGATTTCCGATGCGGCGGCGCCGACGCCCATTTTGGCAGAGGTTTGGACGAACACTCAGCCCTGTCGGGCGAGCGTTTGCTCAAGCCATCGGCCCGAAACGGGGGGCGCTCCGGGCCGATATTGCTGGCGATCGTAAGCCTAATATTTTGCGACGACGGCCGGAGCTTCGCCAAATCCTGTGAAGCGGTAGTTCAGTCCGATGGTTGAGATCCAGCCGCTGCGGCCGACGTTGACTCCCGAGGACGCGGCCAGTTGGCCAAACGTATAGTTTTTGGTTCCGAGGTCGAAGTAGCTTGTTTCCGCCTTGACCGACCAATTGTCGGTCAGGGCGAGCTCGGAGCCGCCACCGACCGTCCACCCGGCGTCGGTACGGGTCGTGCCCTGCACCGGGCAACCGGGATTCAAAAGGGCTATCCCGAAGAAGAGCTGGGAATCGGTGTTGCAGCGGCCTTGCGCCTTGACCTCGCCGATCGCCAGTCCACCCTTAACATACCACAGGACTTTATCCGGATAGGTGTAACCGATCCGGCCTGTTACGGTGTACAGAGAATTCACGTTGATTTCGCAGTTAATGAAGAAGTTCGGGCAGGCGCGGGCGCCACGGGCATTGGTCCAACCGGCATCGCCTTCGACGCCAAAGACCCATTTGTCGTATTGATAATTGTACCCAACCTGGCCGCCGGGGAGGATTCCGGCGAAGCGCGGATAGGTCTTGTTCCCGTTACTTAGGAACGTCCAATTCGTATAGCCCCAATCGGCACCGAGAGAAGGCCCGAGATAGAAGCCGGTCCAATTATAGGCGGCGACCGGCAGAGGGGCGCCGGGGACGTCGGCGCTGCGGCCGGTGACCACAGGGTGAGCCGGGTTCAATTGGTAGCGAAGGCCGCCGTTCAGGCTCCAGCCGTCGATATGGTCTCCAGTCCGGTAATCGCCACGAACATAGGCGAGCCAACTCGTGTTCGGGACAAGAGCGACGACGCCAAGGCCGAATTGGCCATAGTTCCCGATGTTGGTGGCGGAGAGTTTCCCGCCGATAGTACAGGGAACAGTAGCGCCGCCACTGGTACAAACAAACAAGGCTCCTAGTGGACCGGTACTGGTTCCATTGACAAAGACCGACGCGCTATTATTGCCCTCGAATTCACGAAAGCCGCTGACCGTGACGAAAGGCTGGAGAACAACGCCGCCAGCGTCGAAGCTTGTTCCCACCCGGAGGCTGACGCGTCCGAGAGTGCTGTAGATATTGTTGACCGAAACCGTGCCGGGGACCGACAGATTCACGGCAGCCCCCGGTACGAACGGCTGAAGTACAAATGTGCCGGCCGTGTTAAGCGGATCGACCCAGGTTTCCGACCAGAGGACGCCGACGGAGGGCTCGATGAACCAGTTGTCCGGCAATCCGTAATTGTAGCCGATATTGCCATTTATCGAAAAGCCGCGTGCGTCGAGATTCTGACCGAACACGCCATTTGACGTGTCCGAAAGCTTGTTTTGATAGTAATTCCACCGTGCCTGACCGTCGACGAAGAACCCGCCCTTGGTGGCCGCGCCATAAAGCCCGACGAAGGGGATCTGCAAACTATCGCTAAAGGTTCCGCCGGTAGCAGAATCATTGGCGTTGGTGCCCAGGTAACCGAGAGTTGAGCCTCCATGAAGGTTCCACCCATCAATGTTCAATATGCCGGTGTCCGTGCCGATCTGTACGCCAGCGAAATTCAGGTGCGTCTTTGTATTGCAGCTGATGTTGCCGGTGAGCGGTGCCCCGCCAAATGTGTATGTCGATGTCGACGTGCTCTTAAAGTCGGTTTGGCCACCGACACCGCGGGCCCAGACGCCACCGCCCAGCTGATAGGGATCCGGATTGGACGGGCTTCCGATAAACGCCGTAGACTGAGTGAGAAAGGTGGTATTGGCCACGTTAATCGCCGAGACGAGGCTGTTGATTCCCCCGCCGGAGGCAAAGGGCACAGCACCGAGGCCAGCGCCACCATTGAAGGCGGCAGTTCCCCCGGTCGATACGCATGGTCCTGAGACCAAAGACTGTGCGGCCGCAGGAGCCGGCAGCGCCGCAGCGACGGCAAGACCGCCCAAAATCGCGCTGATGCGCGAGGCTTCCGTCAAACGTCGGTAAGCGGAATCGCTCGCGAGAGCGGGCCTAGCGCCGAAAATTTGCTTAATCATTTTTTCACCCCCGACATTATATCTTCGCGGCATCTTCGCGATATCCGCTCACCTTGACTTAAGATCGGCAAGTTTGGCGAGCTTATCAACGCACGATCCAAAAGTCTGTGTCCTCCTTGCAACAGCGCACGGAAAAACACATGCGCCCGCGGTGCCCAGCGGCAAAATAAGATGGCCGCAATCTCGCGCCTATTGTAACTTCGCGCGGCTTGTAACTTGGCGCGGCTTGCGATAGGTTCAGAGGCGATAGCTGCGCAACAGACCCTCGCGCAAAGTCCCAGTGCACCTGTGGAAAAGCTTAGCTCCAAACAACCTTGTTTGGACTATTGCATCAGGGTGACGGCTCACATATGTTTTGGCCGGCTCCGGAGTATTTCAGGCAGGAACGTCGCCGCGGGTCGAAAACAGGTTATCGGCTTTGGTCTTTCGGCCTCGGCCTGAACAAGAGGTATCGCGCCATGCGTCACGTAAATCTTTTCCTTGCTGCCGCAACGGTCGTGTTCGGATCGGGCACGGCGCTTTGCGCAGACCCCTTGCCGGCTGCGAATTCCACGGAGGTCTCCGCGCGCGTCCCCGGCCCTGCGCCGGTCACCGTGTCGGCGGACTCCACGCCGGCGCCGGCGGTTGTGCCTGCGGCGTCACCCGTTGCTGAGATCGCGGCCGACCCCACGCTGAAAGGCCAGCCGGAAGAGGTGAAATCTGGCCCTATTTGGCATGCTGAGCATTTGGTTCTGCCTCCGCGCCGGCACGTTACTCATCGGGTGCGGCTCGGTTGTTTTGCCTCCCATCATAACTTGGCACGCGTGGTGGCACCTACCCAGGCTGGGCGCATCGCGACACCTCGGGCCCCGATGTGGCTGGCTGCGTCGAACGAGCCGCGGTGCGGCTCCAGTCCCTGTTGGAAAATCGTGCTGCTCGGGGTCGGCTATTAGCGTTATTTGATCTTTGCCGTTACTGCCTCGAGGGTTACCCGCGGGGTTCGGCCAATAGCTGGACGGAACCCGCGCTGGCGATGGGCCCCATCGGGGATGCATTGAACGTTAACAGCGACCGGTTCAGGCGATCTGGCGGTGGCGGTTGATGGCGTGAATTAGAGTTTATTTGCGAATAACGGAGTCGTCGACGACCACGGGTTTTACCCGATCTCCGTCGCGCAGGAATGCCCCCGCGCGTGCAACGACCAAATCCCCTTCTAGGATACCTTGGCGGATCTCGACATTTCCTTCGGACTGCAGGCCGGTTGTGACAATTCGGGATTCAATTCTCTCGTCGTGGACCACTTGCACAACGGAGCCCTCCTCGCCGTACAGCAACGCCGATAGAGGAACGGCGACGGCGTCGCATCTTTGTCCGGAGGTTATGATTGCGCGGCCAAACATGCCGGCTTTCAGCCGTTCATCGAAGCTGATCGAGACACGGACTTCGCCCAATTGAGTCGTCGAATCGACCGTGTTGGAAACAAATCGCACTCTGCCGGGCAATTCGCCTACCCCGACGACCTTGATCTTCACCGGAAGGCCAGAAGACAGCTTCAAAAGGTTCTTTGTCGAGATCTGTGCCGACAGTTCCAACTCGCCGCCAGCAATAATTTGAAATAACGGCTCCGCGCTCGCCGATGCCATGGCTCCAATAACAGCGCTCGCCCTGCCGATCATTCCCGCGACCGGAGCTTGAACCGAAACTGGGTCTCCAGAGTTCTGTTGAGCTTCAGGATTTGCGAGTTGCGCGAGCGCCTGGCCCACGTTCACTCTATCTCCGGCCTCGACGAGAACCTTCGATATTTGTAAGCCTTCGCGATCCGGCCGCACCAGAACTTCGGCTTTCGGAACGAGCCCGCCGGTGATCTCCGTCACGTCGTCGAAGCAGGTCTTCTTCGCCTTTGTCACGCTCACTGCCGCGCCTTTGGATACCTTCGGTCCGGGCGGGCCGGCGGCAAATAATTGCAACGCCGCAACAAGAAGGCTCGTTGGCACGAATAATGCCGCCAACCCGAGCTTGACGATCCGAGATCGGATAAACATTGTCATATCTCCCGACCCAACGTGCTTATGTTCTGGCCGCTCATTTCATTCCAGGCTGTTGCCATGCGAACACCTTGGACACTGGCGGACTCTAATCGGATTGCACACCCCCGGCCAAGCTCCGAACTGTCTCAGCCACAATATTCCACTCATCCGATCCTGCCTTAATTAGCGCCTTGGGTGCTCGCGGGCTCGCGCAAGGGCGCGCCGGCTCATCTGTCATTGGCTTCCGATGGCGGGGTAGAGACCGGGCACGGGCAGTGTAATTCGTCGCGCCAGGCCAGAATCTCGAAGGCCGGCATAGGCCTATTGAAACCCTTCAGCTTTAGCGCACCAATGTGCGCGGCGTCGACCAATTGCTCGACAACGACGAACGCCCGTTGGCTAATCAGTATCTGGCCCGCCTTTGCCTCGTCGCAGAGTCGGGACGCGAGATTAATAACGCTCCCTACCGCCGCGTACTCCAGGCGACGGTCAAATCCGACTTGTCCAAGCGTGGCATAGCCGAGGGCAATTCCAATCCCGAACCCCAAATTGTGTCCCCGGTTGCGCCAGGTATCGGAAAGCCTACCAACACTGTCGCGCATCTCCACCGACATTCGGACCGCGCGCTCGGTGTGGTCAGGACAGGGGATCGGATCGTTGAACAGAATCAATATGCCGTCGCCGGCGAACCGTTCTAATGTACCTTCATATTGGAAAATGATTTCTCCAAGTGTAGCGTGGTACTCGTGAAGCACCTTCATGACCTCTTCAGGCTCGGTAGTCTCCGTGAAGGCAGTGAATCCTCTCAGGTCGCAGAATACCACGGTAACCTCGCGGCGGTGGCTCGCTAGCAGCGACGCATTCTCGCCGGACGACGCAATCACTTGGGCCAGCTGAGGCGCCAGGAACCGTTGCAGACGGCCGATCCGCTCGATTTCCGCCAATTGCGTCGCCACCCGTTCTTCCAGCAAAAGGTTCCATGACCCCAATTGCTCGGTCTGCTCCTTGAGCTTTTTTGCTTGCTGCTGGACGGTTGCGTGCGCTTTCGTGAGCTCGCGGCCGTTCTGATCGATTTCGTGGAACAGCCGGGCGTTCTGCATGGCAAGAACCGACTGGTGAGCAAAGGTTTGCATCAATCCGATCGTATTCGATGTCAATGCTCCGGTTGCTTTGCGCTGCACGACCAGCGCGCCAAGAACCTCGTCCTGACCCGCCAGTGGAACGATGAGGATGGAGTTTATTCCGGCGACCAGCGGTAGGCTCTTCAACGGTTCGTCGGACGCATCCGACAAATCCGGAATGAATATAGGTTCTCGCTTTCTGGCGGCGACATTTATGAGGCAGTCGTTTTCGTCGACCCGGACGAACCGTGCGGCATCCATTAAGGACGGCTCGATACCGAAAGCTTGTGCGAGCTCGAAGACACCCGAGGAGTTGTTGTAGCAGTAAATCGCCCCGGCGTCGGCTTGCGTGATTTTGACCGCGTTGGTAACGATCGTCGCTAGCACCGCATCTAGGTCGAGCGAGGAGTTGATGGCCCGCCCGGTCTCCTCGAGCACCTTCAGTTCACTCACTGTCTGGGCGAGATCGCGGGTTCGCTCCTCGACTTTCTGCTCCAGGCGCGAGTAGGATTCCTGGAGCCGACTTGCCATTCGATTGAAATGGTCGGCGAGTTCCTCCACCTCGTCTCCCGTCCGCACGTCGATGCGGTAGGCGAATTCGTTCGCCCCAAGCTCACGCGCGCCGGCCTGAAGCTGGCGTATCGGAACGACCATTCGGCGCGCCAACAGCATTCCAGCGCCGATTGCAAGCATAAGACCCAGCATCAGCAGCAAGCTAACACGCGCCAACATACCTTGGATCGGAGCGAATGCTTGGCTCAGGGGCTGTTCGTAGAAGACGAACCAGTTCAATTGCGGGACAGGCGCGGATGCCGTCAATACCGAGTGTCCGTCGAGGTCCTTGCCGATGGTGATCGGACTTGTGTTGGCGTTCAGCACGGCCGCGACCTGGGGAAGCCTGGATAGATCGGTCGCGGGACTTTGGCTTGTTTCTGAATGGGCTAGCAGGCGGCCGCTTTGATCGACCAAAAAAGCGGAGCTGGCCTTTCCTGCTTGACCCGCGTTCACGAAGTCCGAAAGAAATTTCAGATTGATCTTGGCAACCGTAACACCAGCGTTGCGGCCCAAATGTGCCATGGCGATCAACATGAACGGCTCGCGGGCGTGAAAATATACCGGCGACCACCAGGTACCCCTGGCGCCCGATTCGGTGAATCTTGGATCGCGCGAATAATCGGTGCCCGTGCCGACCGCGAAGGTATTACGCACGGATCGCAGCTGCTCATGACCCGTGGCGTCGAGCTGGACGAGTTCGTCGATGGCCGGCATCTGGTCCAGCAGCTCCGCATAGTCCAACCGCCGCTGTTCAATCGTGACAACGCTCGCCCTTGTCACCCAGCTGATATGCCGTTCGATGTCGGACATGGACTGCTCGATGCGGCGTGCCGTCGCCACGGCCCGTTCGGATTGCGCGCCGACAAGCGCGGTTGTGGTGTCGCGATACATGAACCACGTTTCGACTGCGCCGTTCACGGTGAGAACGAAGATGACCAGTCCAACGAACGAGACGACGAACTTGGCGAACAAACCTCCTCGCCGCAACCGTCCTCTGCGTGGCGCCTTAGCCATCAGATTCAAAAGAGAGGTGCTGCTTGCCATGGTAAGCTTCGCCCGCCTGCCGAAGAAGAAGCCAATAGAGGCGCGCAAGTGCAGTATGTCATGAAGGAAGCGGTTGCACCAACGGCGCAGCAAAGACTCAAATCCGCGATGGCATTATGGCTGGCACGCTCGGTCGGTTGATAATAGTGTTCAACCATCCTGCATCAAGCGAGGCGTTGTTTGACAGCATCGCCTTTCCAACCAATCATTCCGAGAATTGCGGACCGGCTTTGGTTTCGGCGGAGAGGTCCACAAGTGCGGAATTTTGCGCGCGGGGAGAGCGTCTCTTGGTCCTTGACGGGCCCACTATTACCAGCATTGCTTGGCGTGGCTCTGGGCACGATTTGAGGCCGCGATTTTCCGCGGCCGGGGCAGGGGAGACGGGCCGCCAATATTCTGGTGAAGCAGAGGCTGACGGGCGCTTTCTGGCGGACGCAAAAACGTGAAGTCGATTTTTAGAATCCTTTTGACATGCTTGACCGTGACCGGCGCCGTGACTTCTGGCGCCGCGCGCCAAGCTGACTTTTTTGCGATCGAGAGACGTTACCAGAAACTTTTCGCCGCCGCCGATTACTCTGGCGCCCTGGCCGAGGCGCAGAGATTGGAATCGACCCTCAAGGCACGATTCGGAGCCGGCAGTCGCAATTATTCCGTGGCGCTGTTCGATTTAGCCTACGCGGAAGAAAAGCTAGGCAAATATGCCGAGGCGGCGGAGCTTTACCATCGCGCGCTCGCCATTAAGGAGAAAGCGCTCGGCCCCAGCGATCCGAATGTGGCCCTGACCCTCAACAATCTCGCCAATGTGTATAGTTCGCAAGGCAAATATGCCGAGGCAGCGGGCGTGTATCAACGCGCGCTGGCCATCCGCGAGAATGCGCTCGGCCCGAGCCACCCCGATGTGGCCCAGACCCTCACCAATCTCGCCGATGTGTATAAATCGCAAGGCAAATATGCCGAGGCGGTTGAACTCCTCCAGCGCGCACAGACCATCGAGGAGAAAACGCGCGGCCCCAGCCATCCGAATGTGGGCTATCCCCTCACAGGCCTCGCCGATGTCTATGACTCGCAAGGCAAATATGCCGAGGCGGCTCAACTTCTCCAGCGAGCGCTTAGCATTAGGGAGAAAGCGCTCGGCCCCAGCCATCCGGATGTGGCGGGCAGCCTCAACAACCTCGCCACTGCGTACGAACGACAAGGCAAATATGCCGAGGCGGCGGAGCTTAACCAGCGCGCGCTGGCCATCGCGGAGAAAGCGCTCGGTCCCAGCCATCCCCTTGTGGCGGTCGGCCTCAACAATCTCGCCAGCGTGTATGACGACCAAGGGAAATATGCCGAGGCGGCGGCACTCTATCAGCGCGCGCTCGCCATCCAGGAGAAAGTGCTCGGCCCGAGCCACCCCGATGTGGCCAACAGTCTCTACAATCTCGCCCTCGTGTATGAATCGCAAGGCAAATATGCCGAGGCGGCAGAGCTTTCCCAGCGCGCGCTGGCCATCAAGGAGAAAGCCCTCGGCCCGAGCCATCCGGACGTGGCTCAGAGCCTCAACAATCTCGCCGGTGTTTACGGATCGCAAGGCAAATACACCGAGGCGGCGGAACTCTATCAACGAGCGCTCGCTATCGAAGAGAAGGCCTTCGGTCCGAGCCATCCCTATGTGGCCAATTTCCTCAACAATCTCGCTGGTGTTTACGAATCGCAAGGCAAATCTGCCGAGGCGGTTGAACTCCTCCAGCGCGTGCTGGCCATCGACGAGAATACCCTCGGCCCCAGCCATCCCTTCGTGGCGCGCAGCCTCAACAACCTCGCCCTTGTGCAAAAACTGGCCGGGAAGCACGATCTCGCCCTCGCTTTCTCGCGCAAGGCAACCGCCGCGGTCATCGCGCATGCTTTCACCGGGGCTAGCGGCAGCGAACGCCCGGACAAGGCCGGAGGCTTGATCGAACAGAGCGCAAACTATTTTGTGTTCCATGTCGCCAATCTCGCGGCCGCGGCGCGCGAAAAACTTTATCCCGCGTCCGAGATGGGGCGGGAGGGTTTTGAGATCGCGCAATGGGCGGTTCAATCCTCGGCGGGATTGGCCGTGCAGCAAATGGCGCTGCGCTTCGCCTCTGGCAACAGTGCCGTCGCCGCGCTGGTGCGGGAAAACCAGGATCTTGCCGCCGCCTGGCGCGGGCAGGACAAAGCGCTCGTCGCGGCGCTGTCAAAGCCTGAAGCGCAACAAGATCGCGGGGAGAAAGACCGGCTGCGCGGCCAGCTCGGGGAGACCGAAGCCAAGCTTGCCGCCAATGCGGCGCGGCTCGAAAAGGATTTTCCCGACTATGCCGCGCTGGCGAATCCAAAACCGCTCAAAGTCGAAGAAACCCAAAAGCTGCTCCGCCCCGGCGAGGCGCTGGTCTTTGTTTTAGCGGGCGACAAGGAGAGTTATGTTTTTGCGCTGACTAGCGAGGCTTTTGACTGGCAGGTGATCCCGCTCGGCAAGCAGGCGATATCGGACAAGGTTGCAGCCTTCCGGCGCGGTCTTGATGTCGACAAGCTGCATCAATCGATTGATGCCGGCAAGCCGGAACTTTTTGACCTAACCCTTGCGCAAGAGTTTTACGCGTCTTTGCTCGGCCCCATCGATGCGCTTATAAAAGACAAAAGCCATCTCCTCATCGTGCCCACGGGTCCGCTCACGGCGCTTCCTTTTCATCTACTCGTGACGCAAAAGCCAGCCGGTCCTGCGCCGGATGCCTCCGCATTTGCGCCCTACCGCGATGCCGCCTTTCTCGTGAAGCGGCAAGCCATCACGGTGCTGCCCTCGGTGCCGAGCCTGAAAGCTTTGCGCTTTTCCGCGCGGGAGGGCCAGGCGGCGAAAATTTTGATCGGATTTGGCGATCCCGTGTTTCGCGCCGAGGAAAATGTTGCCTTTGACGGAAGCAAAGAGGGCGGACGAATCCAGGTCGCGTCGCGTTCGACACGTAGCTATGCGGACTATTGGCAGGGCGTGGAGCTTGATCGCGCGCGGCTCGCCGATGTGCCGCCGCTGCCCGACACGGCGGATGAGCTGCGGGCGGTGGCAAAAAAGCTCGGCGCGCCATTGAGCGACATCCATCTCGGCCGGGACGCGAGCGAAACAACCGTCAAACGCGCGCCGCTCGCCGATTACCGGGTCGTTTATTTCGCCACCCATGCCCTTGTGGCGGGCGACGTCAAAGGGCTTGGCGAGCCGGCATTGCTTCTATCGCTGCCAAGGAAGCCAAGTGATTTCGACGATGGTTTGCTGACCGCGAGCGAGGTCGCGCAACTGAAACTCAATGCCGACTTCGTCGTGCTTTCCGCCTGCAACACCGCGGCCGGCGACAAGCCCGGCGCCGAAGCTTTGTCCGGTCTCGCGCGGGCGTTTTTTTATGCCGGCGCCCGCGCGCTGCTTGTCTCGCATTGGGCGGTTGACTCGCGGGCGGCAGTGCGGCTCACAACCGAGACCTTTGGCAATCTGCAATCGGATCCGGAGATTGGCCGCGCAGAGGCCCTGCGCCGCGCCATGCTCGCCTATCTCAACGACACCTCGGATCCCCGCCACGCCTACCCTGCCTTCTGGGCCCCGTTCTCCATCGTTGGCGAGGGAGCCGGGAAATGAGCTCGTGACGTACCTGACGATGAGCAGCCTTTCTCGTCAAATCCCACCCTGCCGTTGTGATCGGGCAATTTGACTGGCGCCATAATTTGTCGCTATGGCTCCTTTGCTGTCCCCCGCGCAAATTCCCCGTGAATCATGGCGATGAGCAAGCAGTCTGAATTTGCGGTGCTCCTCGGGCTGAATCCGCTTTTCTCCGGCTTGGGTGCCGAGTCGATTAATAAGATTGCCGCATTGTGCCACACGCAGCATCTCGCCGCCGGCGGGATACTGTTCCTGAAGGGCGACGGTGGGGATGCGTTGTTTGGGATTCGACGCGGACAGATTCGGATTGAGACTGGCTCGGCCGACGGAGGGCGGTTGACGATGAATGTTCTCGGTGCCGGTGATGTCTTCGGAGAAATTGCGGTGCTCGATGGCCAACCCCGCACCGCTGATGCGATGGCAGGCGAAGCCAGCGAACTATTCGTTGTCCGTCGAAATGATTTCCTCTCCTTTCTCGAGAGCGAGCCGCGGGTGGCGCTGAAACTCATCGCCCTGCTCTGCCAGCGAATCAGGTGGGCCAGCGACCGCTTCGAAGAGTCCGTCTTGTTGCCCCTCCAGGTTCGGTTGGCGCGACGGCTTTGTGCCCTCGCCACCGATTTCGGATCGGAGGTTCACATTTCCCAGGAACAGTTGGGAATCTATGTGGGGGCGACGCGCGAGAGCGTTAACCGTCAATTGCAGCAATGGCGGCAGCAAGGAATTCTCGAAATAGGGCGCGGCCGTATTTTGCTGTTGAATGCCGACCGGCTCAGGGCTGAGGCGCGCGAGGGCTGAGTTCCGCGCTAGTCGGCAGCAGGATATGCGGGCGCGCCTTTTTTCGATTGCTCGACCTCGTGCCCCGCGCTGACGAAGCGCTTACCGAGCCACCGCGCGAACCGTGAAATATCGTTCATCAGCGAGAACACGGCCGGTACGAAGACCAGTGACAGCACGGTCGAAACGAGCAGTCCGCCGATCACGGCGATCGCCATGGGCGATCGGAATTCCCCGCCAGCGCCAAATGCCAGGGCGCTCGGGACCATGCCGGCAACCATGGCGACTGTCGTCATAATGATCGGTCGCGCCCGCTTCTGGCCGGCATCGATGATGGCGGCGTCGCTATTCATGCCATGGCGGATGGAAGCAATTGCAAAGTCGACCAGCATGATTGCATTTTTCGTGACGATGCCCATCAGCATCAGGATCCCGATCCAGACCGGTGTGGTGAGTTGATTGCCGGTGAGCAGAAGCGCGATGATTGCCCCGCCGATCGAGAGCGGCAGCGAAAACAAGATTGTGATCGGGTGCAGGAAACTTCCGAACAGAAGGACGAGCAGCGCATAGACCATCATCAATCCGTAGCTCATGGCGCGAGCAAAGCCATCGGCCAGCTCATTTAGGCTTTCCGCGTCGCCTGCCTGATTGACATTGATCCCGTTGGGAAGGTTCTTCATCACGGGCAGCGCATTGATCGCCAGCATCGCATCGCCGAGCGAGGAATTGCCGGCGAGATCCGCCGCGACCGTTGCCTGGCGCTCGCGGTCGTAACGATTGATGCTGGTCGGTCCCTGATAAAATTGGATATCGGCGATCGTCGCAAGCGGAACACTGCCTCCGCGACCCAAGGGCACTCGCAATTGCTCGATCACCTGGTGGTTGGCCCGGGCGCTGGCCTCGAGCTGTACTCGAATGGGGACCAAGCGATCGCCCGCATCGAACTTAGCAAGCGCCGGACCGACATCACCGATCGTTGCCACCCTGATCGTCTCGGCCAAGCGCTCTGTCGATACGCCAAGACGGACTGCCAGATCCGTTCGAGGACGGACGCGAAGTTCCGGCCGGTCAAGAGAGATGTCCGAAGTGACGTTGGCGACCAGGGGTATTGGCTTCATCTCGTTGGCGAGCTCGCTGGCGACATTCCCGACGGTCATGCTGTCTTCGCCGGTCACGACCAGCGAAATCGCGCGCAGCCCGTTCTCGTCAGTAAACCAGTACCGAATGTCTGGAACATCGTCGAGCTCGCGGCCAATGGCCAATTCCAGTTCACGCTGGGTCATTGCTCGCTCGGATTTCGGTATGTAATTGATGATGAGCCCGGCCTTGCGGACCTCATTTGCTCTCTGCGGTATCCGTCCGCCGTCGACAAAGACGCTCTTTACTTCCGGCCGGCCGCGCAAGCGGGTGACGATGTCCTCCGTCACTCTTTCGGTATCGGACAATTGCGATCCCGGCGGCAGTTCGATCGCCAGCACCGACCGGGCAGTGTCCTGCGCTGGCAGAAAGCCCTTCGACAGAAGTCCCACGCTCCAAATCGAGGTTGCAAACAGCAGCAAACCGACGAATACGGTAACGAAGTAGTGCCGGACCGACCAGGTCACGAGGCGAACATAAGTCCTTAGCAGGCGCCCCGGCGGTTTTTCCGCCTGATGATGAGGCCGGAGGAAATAGGCAGCCAGCATCGGAGTGACGAGGCGCGCCGCGAGCAGTGAGAACAATACTAGCGCCGAGACGGTGATCCCGAACTGTTTGAAGAACTGACCGGCAATGCCGGACATAAAGCTTGCGGGCGCAAAAATCGCGACGATCGTCAGGCTGATCGCGATGACCGCGAGGCCAATCTCGTCGGCCGCTTCGAGGGACGCCTGATAGGGCGATTTTCCCATCCGCATGTGGCGCACGATGTTCTCGATCTCGACAATCGCGTCATCGACGAGAATGCCGGTGCTGAGCGTAATCGCGAGAAAGCTCACGAGATTAAGCGAAAAGCCCAGAACATCCATCACCCAAAACGCGGGGAATATCGAAAGCGGCAACGAGATTGCTACGATTACCGTGGCTCGAAAATCGCGCAGGAACAGGAATACGACGATAACCGCCAACGCGGCGCCTTCGAAAAGTGTCTGTATGGCGGCCTCGTAATTGCCCCGCGTGAAGTCGACCGAAGTGTCAATCAGCTTGAGGTCGACGTCCGGATAGGCTCGCTTGAGTTCATCGACGCTTTTTTGCACCGCCGCTCCGACGACGACGTCGCTTGCTCCCTTCGAACGCTTTATTCCAAACGCCACGACAGGCTCGCCGTTGACCCGGGCGAAGGTTCGCCGGTCGGCAATCGTGTCGGTCACGATGCCAAGATCATCGAGACGAACCTCGCCGCCCATCGGCATGCTGATCATTGTCGCCGCCAATTCATTGAGCGTGCGCGCCCCGGCGAGCGTGCGGATAGCCTGATCGCGTCCGCCGATCTCGGCGCGGCCACCGGCCAAATCGACATTGGTGCCGCGCAACCGCTGGCTCACGTCGGCCGGCGTCAAGCCAACCGCCTGCAGCCGGTCCGGGTCGAGCGAAACAAGGATCTCCCGTTCTACGCCACCGATGCGCTCGACCTGCGCAACACCTCTTATCCCCTGCAGGCGGCGTGCGACGATATCGTCCACGAACCAGGAGAGCTGTTCCGGAGTCTTGCCCGGGGCGATGGCCGCATAGGTGACGATCGGCAGGCCAACCACGTCAACGCGCTGAATCAGCGGTTCCCCGACATTTTGCGGAAGCTTGGCTCGAATACGGGTGACGGCATCCTTGACGTCGTTGAGAGCCCGGTCCGTATTGGTCTCGAGCCTGAAGATGACCGTCGTCACCGAAATCCCGTCGGAGATCGATGAGGTAATATGGCGGACGCCCTCGACGCCGGAGACGCCATCTTCGACCATCTTCGTGACCTGGGTCTCAAGCTCCGCTGGCGCCGCCCCGAATTGGGTCACGACCACGGATACGACCGGGATATCGGCGTTCGGTAGGCGGGTAATCGGCAGTTTGTTGAAGCTCGTCCAGCCGAGCAATAACAGAATGATCGACATGACGATCGAGGGTAGCGGCCGACGGATCGACCAGGCCGAAACGTTTAGCGCCATTGCCGCATTCTCAGTTGTCCGGTTCGTCGGCGAAAATTGGTTGCACCTGATCGCCATCGTGCAGCGAAGTGCCAGCATTTGCGACGACCGCCTCGCCCTCGTTTAGCCCTTCGGTGATTTCGAAGCTGGTATCGGACGAAAGCCCGACGCGAACCCGCCGTGTTTCGACCTTCCGATTGCGCACCACCTGCACGCCTGTTCCTTCGGTCTGATGGAGGATCGCGTCGCGAGGCACGGCGACGCCGCAGCTTTGGCTGGCGTTGATCGTTGCCTCTGCGAACATTCCGGCCCGAAGCGAGGGATCCTGGGCGACCGACAGCCGGGCCCGGCCGAGCTGCGTGGTTCGATCGATTTGGGCCGGCACCAAGCGGACCTGTCCGATCAGTTCGGTGCCGTCTTCGATCTTGATCCGCGCCGTTTCCCCCGGTTTGAGCTTCGGCACATGGATGCCCGGCACATCGGCTTCAAGTTCGATTTCGCCGTCGATCATGATGCGGAACTGCGGCTCGCCGCGGGGCGATGGCATAGCCCCGACGCTCGCCGCCACATGCGTCACGAGGCCAGCGGCGGGAGCCTTCAACGTGATCGTGGTGGAGGTTGGATTTATCGATGCGCGCGTACCGCTGGCAGGGCCCGCTGAGGACGGCCGCATCGCCCGCGCGAGCGCCTGCCCAGCGTTCACCTGATCGCCGTCCGTGGCCAATACTTCGGTAACTATGGATCCTTGGCCGAGGGTCACAACGGCCTCTCGTCTGGGTACCAGGATACCGGTGACGTAAATAGTGTCAGAGAAGCATTCCCTGACGGCGCGAACGAGCTTCACCATGGCGCCGCCGGTCGAGTCCGGCTGCGCTGCCAATGCGCGCTCGCGCCGAGGCACGCAAAGACTCATCCCGGCCAAACAAATTGCCGCCGCGACACCGATCTTGATCGAGGCGGAGAATTTCATCGCAAGACCATGCCACAGTCCAAAACACACATTGCCATTTTGCCCGCGAGGTGCCTGCGCAGGCACCCGCATTTGAACACGAGCGAGCAGCAGGCAACTCCCTTTCCGGGGAGGTGCATCGCTTGCTAAGGCCCGCTCGCGCTTCTTATTTATTCACCATATTGGTGGCCATGTTGACGACCCGGACGCGGCGGTTTTCCGCTCCGAAAGGATCACCTGGGTTCTTGAGCATGGTTTTACCGTAGCCGACGGCCACCAAATCCGTAGCCGGTATCTTATACTGCTCGACGAGGAAACGCTTGATCGTGTCCGCGCGCCGCTCCGAGAGCTTCTGATTTGACATATCGCCACCCTTGGCATCCGTGTGACCTTCGATGATAAAGGTGCCGCCCTTCAAGTTTGCACTCGTAAGCGCCTCGCCGAGCGCCCTGGCCTTAAACACGGCAGAGGGCGCGATCTTAGCCGAGTTGTAATTGAAGTTAATTTCGATATCGAAGCCCCGCTTGTCCTGAACAATCGTTGCTATCTTCTCGCGCTCATCGAGCGTAATGGACCGTGTCGTTCTGTTCCTCAAGGTGTTGAGGAACTGCGTTTCCTCCGCGTTCGGCGCCGACTCGGGAGGTTGTGTCGTGAGGCTGCGCGTCAAATCCTTGGGGGTTAATGCCTGGATGATTTGATCGACCAGTGGCTGCTCGGCCGTGAGCGCCGATCCGGCGCCGGTGGCCAAAGCCAATCCTGCGGCAAGCAACGAACAGGCAAGAGCGCGCATTAATTTGGTAAGATCTACTGACATGGATGTTCTCCCAGTTTCATTCGCATCAAGTATGGAGATCGCCGGATTGCTGAAGCTTGCTCCTAGTGGAAACCGTTCCTGTCGAACTCCGCGGCAATGGCCGGATCGATAGCTTTTGCCGCGGCAATATCGTTGTCCGCTCCGGCGGTATCGCCGGTCTGTTTCTTGGCGATACCGCGTCCATACAAGGACGATGCTTGTTTCTTGATATGCAGCGCTGCGTCATAGTCGACGATTGCGCTCGATGGCTCGCCAATTTTCAGTTTGACAAATCCGCGGCTGTCCAAGGCATCGGCATAAGCGGGCCGAAGCTGTAGCGCCTCGTTGCAGTCCTTCAGCGCGGTCAAGGAATCCCCGACCATGGCGCGTGCCCAGCAGCGGTTGTTTAGCGCCTCGGCATCGTTCGGGTGGAGGCGAAGCGCCTCGTCGAAATCCCTTAGGGCGTGGGCAAAATCGCCGGTCTTGGCATAAAGTTGACCGCGCCGATAGAATGCGGAAGCGTCACTCGGATTGTTCTGAAGATACTTATCAAGATCCTTGATGGCATCGAGGTCCTTGCCGTGAAGACTAGCAGCCACCACCGGCGGATTCGCAGTCGGCTTGATGTCGGTGACGAGAGGAACATCGAGCTTTGCCAATTGTTCGTGCGCCGGGCCCGCATAATGTCCCGACGGATGTTTGTTGAGGAAATCCTCCCAGGCGTTCCTCGTTCCGGCCTGCTTTGCAAGCTCGTAATCATGCTGCTCTTCGGCTGCCGTATCGCTCGGTGCCGCTGGCGGGTTCGGTTTCACGATTGGTTTGACTTCCGACACCTGCTGGCCGAAGGTGAAATCCTCGTTCAGCGAGGAGTAATTCGAGGGATTCTGCTCGCCCTGGCTGGCGCGCAAGACGCCCATGCGCGTGCGATTGAAAACTTCTTCGGCAGGCACGCCCGGCGCCCGCATTTCCTCGAGCAACTCGCTGACAAACAGGCTCCGGTCAGCCGCTGAATCACGGACCACGCTGCCCGATCCCGCGGAGTACATAACCAACGTTCCACTCGGGGGGTTCGCCGGAAGGGCGAGCCCGAGGGGAGCTACGCGAAAATTGCCCTCAAATCGATTACGCCGCGAAGCGTCGAGTATGGCGATCTTGACGCTCGCGCCCCTGCCGTTCATGTCGGACAAAACATTGTCCACGCTAATTCCGTCATGTCGCACGTCGTCTTCTTTGTAGATCTGCCCGTCGACTGGAATCATGTAGCTCTGTCTGTTCGACTGAATTCCGAAGCCGCTAAAAAAGATCAAAGCGACCGCGCCCGGCTTGATCCTGTCGTAAAGACGACCGAAGGCGCGTTGCATCGCCTCTTTGGTAAGGTTTTCTCCTACTTCGACCTGGAATCCGTCGCGCGTTAGTTCATCGCCCAAGGCGCGAGCGTTGCCGATGGGCTGCGTCAATTTGGGGTCGGCGTTTGGATAGCCGGCGTTGCCGATGACCAACGCCACCCGCAAGCCCGAATTCCCTGCATCGACCTGCTGCGCGGAGGCAAATCGAGCGGCTGGTCCCATAATAAGGCTCAAAATAAACAGAACAAAGATCACGCGCATGTGGGTATTATGCCATTATCACAACTATCACATGTTAAAATCTTACCGCCGGTGGCGATCGAGGCTTAAGAAATAGCACAGTTTGGGGAGTCTCACCAGCTGGAACGCGGCGCATCTTCGCGGAAGCGCCGAGAGGAAATTCCGCCGCGTCGAAGATCGTTGCGATACCTTCAAGGTTCGCGCCATGTGGGAGGCGATAGGCGTCTCGCCGGCTCTGTATTGCGCGTAGTGCCGGCGCCCCGAAAGCCATCGGAAGAAGGTCAAGAGTGCCTTGCTTGCCGAGATCAAGCGGGTTTATTTACACATCGCGGGCGATGCGGCGCGCTCGGAGTTCACGTGCCCCATCGTGGCATAGTTGGCAAAGCTGCGTTTCTTCCACTTGGCGAGTGTTTTCGGGTTGATCCCGTCGTGCATAGCCAGCGCGTTCAGACTCTTTTGCCTATGCTGTA
Source organism: Methylocella sp. (assembly GCA_050728655.1). Lineage (GTDB taxonomy): Bacteria > Pseudomonadota > Alphaproteobacteria > Rhizobiales > Beijerinckiaceae > Methylocapsa. The sequence goes on along the minus strand of JBOHJQ010000005.1, from coordinate 32,575 downwards.
TCGCTCGGCGCACCGCCTCTGTCGTGCCGGCGCAGCCGTGTAAAACCTGGCCCATAACCCCTCACGTTGGAGCCGGCCATGCCTTACACCAGGACAACGCGGGACTAAACACCTAGATTTGATCTAGTCTAAAACTAAAGCCAACTCGACATTGGAAATACTCTAATTCCAAAACATAAACCTTGATTTCTTTAAAATTATATCTAGGAAAGGACGATCAAGCCAAATCGAGCTGATCTCGGGGCCTTGAACCCTATGGACCGGAGGCGACGGTGAGTTACTTTCCACGGATCCGCTTCGGGCAGTGGCCTTGGGTCACGATTGCGACGCTGCCTCTGTTGTTTCCCGCGGCCGCATCGGCGCAATACACATCGACCGAATCGTTCAGGGAACTCGAATCCAAATATATTTTCGGCTTCACGGTGGGCTCGGACATCGGCGCCGAAGGCGAGCGCGAGATCGAGTTTGAGACCAACATCGCGTTGCAGAAGCGAACCGGTTCATATGCCGCGCTCGATCAGGAAGTCGAACTCGAATATAATCCGGCAGACAGTGTTGAGATCGAGGTGGCCGCGCACGGCGTCGCCACGTGGATCAGCGGCGTCGCAGGATTGGATGACCGCCACGGCGCCAATTTTGGCGGCTTGTCGACGGTGTTCAGATACCTCGTCATTGGGCGCGGCCCAGGAGCGCCCGTCGGTCTCCAAATCGCGGTCGAGCCACAATGGTCACGTGTCAATGACGCCGGCAAACTGACCACGGATTTTGCGGCCGAAACCTCAATCATCGCCGACACCGAACTTGTTCCAAATCGTCTCTTCGCGGCGCTCAATGCGACCTACACTCCGGAGACCGCAAGGGATTTTGGGACCCCGAATTGGCAGGGCGCGTCCACGCTCGGGCTGAAGACGGCTTTGACCTACCGGATCATGCCCAATGTGGCGCTTGGCGGCGAGCTCGAATATTTCCGCGCTTACGACGGGGCCGGATTCAATCGATTCGCCGGAGATGCGCTCTTTGCCGGCCCAACATGCTTCATCCAGTTCACGAACAAGCTGTTCCTCTCGGCCGCCTTTTCCACCCAGATCGCCGGTCATGCGGCGGGCGACGCAAATTTCCTCGATCTGAGCAATTTCACCAGGAACAAGGCCCGATTGAAGCTCATCTGGGAATTCTGATGTCTAACTGGGAGAGTTTCGATGCATATGCTTCGCGCCATGGTTTGGTCCGCGACCGCGGCGATGAATCTGACTTGTCTAGGCCAAGTGTCGGCTGACGCACAGGAAGCCGTCACTGCGCGCACGGCGATCAAGGACCATCGTTTCCAGCCCGCCGAAATTAGAGTGCCGGCCGACACGCCGGTCACGCTCGTCATCCGAAACCTCGATCCGACCCCGGAAGAATTTGAAAGCAAGACGCTTCGGGTGGAGAAAATCGTGGCGGGCAAGTCCGAGATCACGATTCGCCTACGGCCGCTCGCGCCGGGCCGTTATCGTTTCTATGGCGACTTCAACGAGGCGACCGCCGAAGGCGCGATCATCGCGGAATAGGCGACAGCACTTTTCGCGCATTTTTAGACAACAGGGAGCGCCGCCGTCGACTCCACCGCCGTAGCGCCGGTCTCGAGCGCGCGGCGCAGGACCCGGTAACCGCCTATAAGAGACCGGTCGAGTAATTCGCCGTTAGCCACCTAAGCTCGCCATTCTTTGCTCAAGCCATAGCCGTTCGGCGGGCGGGGGGCCGAGGGTCAGGACGGCGGCATAGGCCACACGGGCTTCGTCTATCCGCCCCGCACGACGCAGAAGGTCGGCGCGGACAGCGTGGTAGGGTGGAAAATTTACCAGCGCGCGCGTGTCCAGCGCCCCTACCTCGTTCAGCGCCGCTGCCACGCCCGCTACCTCAGCCAATGCCACTGCCCGGTTCAGGCGCACCACCGGATCGTCGCGCAAGGTGAGCAGGGCGTCGTAGAGGGACAGCACCGCGGGCCAAGGCGCTGGCTCGGCCAAGCTCCGACGCGCGCACCACGCGCCGTGAATTGCGGCTTGCAAGCTGCGGGGGCCAGCCGGGCCGAGGGCCGCGGCGCGCTTCAGATAGGCTTCTGCCATATCGATGAGCGGACGCCGCCATAGTGCCGGATCCTGCTCGGAGAGCGAGACCATCACGCCGTGGTCATCCAATCGCGCGGGCCGCCGCGCCTCGGCGTAGCGGACCAGCGCCGCCAACGCGAGTGCTTCCGGTTCGTGCGGCAACAACTCCGCCAGCACCCGCGTCAGCTCCAGCATCTCGCCGGCATAGTCGGCGTGCGGCCCAGCGCCGGCGGCATCTTCGTGAGCCTTAGCATAGGCGATCTCGAGCGTGGAAAGCACCGCGTCCAGCCGCTCGGGGCAGATGTCCGGCCCGGGAATCTCGAACGGCACGCCGGCCTCGGCGATCTTGCGCTTGGCGCGCACCAGCCGCTGGGCGAGCGTCGGTTCGGAAACGAGGAAGGCCCGGGCGATCTCGGCGGCGGAGAGGCCGCAGACCAATTTGAGCGTGAGCGCTGCGCGGGCGTCGGCCGCCACCGCCGGATGGCAACATACGAAGATCAGGCGCAGCCGCTCGTCGGGGATCAGGTTTGCGTCGGCAACCATGGCGTCCTCCGCGGTTGGCTCGGGCGGCGGTGGGTCTGGCAGCAGGCGCGCACGGATGCGCCGGCGGCGGAAGGCATCGAGCGCGGCTCGTTCGGCGGTGCGGTAAAGCCAGGCGGCAGGGTCCCGCGGTGGACCATCGCGCGGCCAGGCTTGGACCGCCCGCGCGCATGCCTCGGCGAAGCACTCTTCGGCAATATCGAGGTCGCGGTAGCTGGAGGCGAGCGCGGCTATGATGCGCGCGCCCGCCTGCCGGAACACATGATCCAAGCCGACGCTCACCCCGACGAAAGCAGCGGCCGGACCTCGACCGCGCCGTCCTGAAGCACGGGGATCTTCTTGGCTATGGCGATAGCGGCGTCAAGGTTGGGCGCCTCGATGAGATAGAAGCCGCCAAGCTGCTCCTTCGCCTCCGCGAAGGGCCCGTCGTGAATCGTCTTCGAACCGTTGCTGGTGCGCACGGTGGTCGCCGCGGCCGTGCCCTTCAGCCCCGCGCCGCCGATCCTCGTCGCCCCGAGATCGCGCGTGAAAGCCATGTGCTTGGCGACGATCTCCTGTAGGGCAGGGCCGCTTTTGTCGGGGCCGTAGATCGCCTCGTCCTCATAGACCAAAAGTGCGTATTGCATAAGTTTCGCCCCTCCTGAGGGCCTGTAATGGGCAACGCGATTGCGGCCCTTCCCCCATCAGACGCGCGAGCTTGCGCGGAATCGACAGCGGCGCGGAATTTTCAGTCGCTGGGCCGTGGTTGTCCCACGAAGGCCAGCGCCTCCTCAGCCAATCTCAGCCAGTCGTCTTCGTGGGCGGGATCGACGGTCAGCCATTCCTTCATTGGGCGTCCGTGATTTGCGGCAAATTTCTCCCCCCACCCGGCGGCGACCAGCGCGTCCACGCGTGCCTTAGGCAGCTTCACCACAAGACGGCCGCGCGTCAGCATGGCGAAGATTCGGCCGCGAACAGTCATGGCCGACGACCCAAATCCCTTCTTCTCCGCCGGGTGCGCGTCGCAGCGGCCGAATAAGGATGCGCACAGCTCTATGTAGCGCGCTTCCGGGGAAGGCGAAGCAATGTCAGCTTTCATGGGGGAGCCTCGGGCGGCACCGCGGCCGCCCGGCCTGTCGACTGAGCCCCCGAGAGGCACCGGGCTCCAAAACCGGGAATTGGGCGTTCGACTCCCTTCTCTCTCCTGCCAAGCTTGAACGCCGGCGTGCCCCAGCGCTTCACGAACAGATCGCCCTGCCGCATTTTCTGATGTTTTCGACCTTGGCTTCTAACTCGTCGTAGCCCACGGCGCCGACGACAACGTCCTCGCCGATCACAAAGGTGGGCGTGCCGGTCAGGGAAAGCGATTTGGCGAATTTGCCGGATTCGTCGATGCCCGCGGTTATACCCGGCGCGGCGGCGTCCTTGGCCAGTTTGTCCATATCGGCCCCGAGATCCTTGGCGACGGCAAGGGCTTCCGCCTTGCCGACCGGACCGCGCGAGCCGAGAAGTCTTTGGTGAAATTCCCAGAATTTCTCGCCCTGGAATTGCCGGAGGTATGCGTTGGCAATCTTGGCCGCCTCGACTGAGCCCGGCGAGAGAATCGGAAAATCGCGCAAGACGACGCGGAGGTCCGGGTTATCCTTCATGAGACGGGCAAGATCGCTCAAGGCGCGTTTGCAATAACCGCAGTTATAATCGAAGAACTCGATCAGAGTGATCTTGCCCTCCGGATTGCCGATCACCGCCTGATTGGCCGCGCTAAACAGCGCGCCGGAAGGATCCGACACGACTTTTTCGCGCGCCTTTGTCTCGGCGGCTTTCTCGCGCGCTTCGAGCACGCCGATCGCTTCGCGCAGAATTTCAGGTTTTTGTAATAAATAATCCTTGATAATTGCCTCGATCTCGGCTTTTTGGCTCGCTGAAAAGCCTTCCGCGCGCAGCGGAGAAGAAGCGAACGCGAACAGGCCAAGCGCCAGCGCCGCCAAGCCAGCCCCACGATAGCCGCCGTGACGATAAACGCCACGGCGAAACCGGTCAAAGTGCAAGCTTGATGCCGCGTGAGTTCGCCAAGACATGTTTCATCCTCCTGAATTTAAGTGCGGCATCTTAGTGCAACGCCGGTGATATGGAAACAACCCCGGCTGGGCCGAATTGGCGCCGCCAATTCGAAATTATTGGGAGCTTTGCCACGTGGCGGTATATTGGCGCGAAGTGGCGTGAAAGACCGGGAATATGACAAAACACTCATTTTTGGCGGACCTGCCGCTGTCGAAGATCCCTCTGTCGCTCAGATCCAATGTCGCGCCGTTCATGGCCTTGGATGTGCTTGCCGGCGCCACCCGCCGGGAGCGTGAAGGGCAAGATATTGTTCATCTCGAAATCGGCGAGCCCGGCGCGCCGCCGCCGCGCGTCGTGCGGGAAGCCGCCATCGCGGCGCTCGATGGGAGCAAAGTCGGCTATACCGAGGCGCTCGGTCGCCCAAGCCTGCGCGCGCGGATCGCCCGGCATTACCGCGACACCTATGGCGTCGAGGTGACGCCCGAACGAATAGCCGTCACGACCGGTTCGTCGGGAGGCTTCGCTCTGGCGTTTCTCACGCTTTTCGATGCGGGCGCGCGCGTGGCGGTCGCCTCGCCGGGCTACCCGGCGTATCGCAACATTCTGGAGGCCTTCGGCATCGAAACCGTGACGATCGAGGTTGCGCGGGCGCACCGATTCATTGTGACTGCGGAAATGATCGAGGCCGAGCATTTAGAAAAGAAGCTCGACGGAATCTTGCTGATGAGTCCGGCCAATCCGACCGGGGCGATGATGCGCCGCGAGGTCTTGCGGGACGTTTGCGCGACCTGCGATCGGCTTGGCATCGCCTTCATTTCCGACGAGGTTTATCATGGCGTAACCTATGGCGAGGCGGCGGAGACGGCTTTGAAATTTTCGCCGGACGCCATCGTCGCCAATTCCTTTTCCAAATATTTCTGCATGAGCGGCTGGCGCATCGGCTGGCTGGTGCTGCCCGAGCATCTTGTCCGTCCCGTCGAGCGCTTGCAGCAAAGTCTGGCGATCTCGGTGCCTTTTTTGAGTCAAGTCGGCGCGGAAGTTGTTTTCGACGCGCAAGCTGAGCTCGAAGCCGTGCGCGCGGGCTATGCCAGAAACCGCGAAATTCTGCTTAACGAATTGCCCGGCATGGGGTTTGATTTCCTGCCCGCCGATGGCGCGTTTTATCTTTACGTCGATATTTCGCGATATAGCGAGGATTCAGCTGATTTTTGCGCCAAGCTGCTCGACGCGACGGGGGTCGGGACGACGCCCGGATTGGATTTCGACCGGGCCCGCGGCAAGTCGGCGATGCGGTTGTCTTTCGCCGGACCGGAAGGCGATATCGTCGAGGCGATGCGGCGCCTAAAAGCCTGGCTGCGATGAGCAAGCGGCCTTGATCCAAAGCCAAGACGGCGCGGGATCAATTGGCTGGTTTTCTGGATCAATCGTACCAATATGATTCGAGACCTGTGCGCAAGTGCTTCGAGGTGCTTGTAGTGAGTTGTGGTGCGTGATTCCGTTCGGCACATGCTGATTTGGAGGGGATCATGGCGCAGCGGCGGATTGGGCAGGAAACGTTTCGGTTTGGCACGGAAGCCAAGCGCCAAACAAGCCTCGACGCGCTTGCTGCCTTGATCGATTGGTCGGCCGCGGATTTAGTTCTTTCGCCGCTCTATCCAGCCGCCAAGGGCGAGAAGGCCTGGCCTCCCTTGGCGATGTTCAAGGCCCTGTTGCTTGCGACCTGGTATGATCTTTCCGATGTGGCATTGGCCGAGGCGCTCGAAGACCGGGCGAGCTTCCGGCGCTTTTGCGGTTTTGCACGCGACGAAGAGACGCCGGAGCGCACCGCCTTCGTCCGCTTTCGCCGCCTGCTGGTTGCGCATGGGCTCGACCGCAGTCTCTTTGAAGCAGTCACGCGTGATCTTGGGTCCAAAGGCGCTTGCGTGCGCAAGGGCGCGCGCGTCGATGCGACGGTGATCGGCTCGGCCGGCAAGGGCGACAAGGACGCCGCCTGACCGCCCGCGCCCGCCCGCGCATGGCTATAAGGCCCATATCGCCGCCGACAAGGATACGGGTATCATCCGCGAGGTCGAGACCACTGCGGCCAATGAGCCCGACGTTGCGATCGCCCCTTCGATCATTCCCGATGAGCGGGGCGAGGTTTATGCCGACAAAGCCTATGATGCGCTGTCGGTCGAACAGGCGATTAAAGCCAAAGGTGGAACCTCGAAGCTGATGCGCAAGGGTCATCGCTGGCTTCCGGCCGAAAAGCTCGAAGCGCACAACCGCCCGGCTCGCGGCCGATCCGTGCGCGAATCGAAAAAATCTTTGGGATCTGGAAACGCAGCTATCATTTTCGCTCCATGCGATGGATCGGGGTCGCCAAGGCAAAACTGCAAGTCCATCTCGCCGTCATCGCTTACAACTGTAAACGATATTGGCGCATGCAAACCGCCTGAACGGATTTAACCGCCGCGCGAAAATAGCCAAAATTTGCGGGCGCAAAGCCAAGGACTTGCACCCTCTCATCCCGCAAACGGCGATTTCCGGGCCGCAGCAATCCCACAAAGGGGTTCGCATCTTATCCCGCGTTCCAACCGCTCCCATCCGGTAAATGAGAACATCCCCGCGCACAGGTCTCGTTTCACGTGAAACATTTTGGGCCGATTGACGATCGGGGCAAACACACATTTGCGAGGCGCGGGGTTTGTCTTGTGGGCCGGATCTTTTGTCCGGTCTGATACGGTTTCCGGCTTATTGACTCGATGTTAAGGGGGGATTCACGCGCCCTTGCGAAGCAGATAGGCTTACGCGCCATGAGTCGGGAGATGGGACACATGGCTAGGGTCTTTGAGCATTTGAGGTTAGAGGAGTTGGAAGCGCGATACGTGAGATGTCAGGACGCCACCGCGTCGCGGCATTGCCAGGTGATCTGGCTGTTGGCGGGCGGTCACACGGTCCCGCAAGTATCGGCAACAACGGCCTACGGCGCGCGATGGATCGAACAATTGCTTGCCCGCTACAATGCCGAGGGACCTGAGGCTCTCGGCGATCTGCGCCGCCGCAACGGCACATCGGCAACGATCCTGAAACCCGAACTCCCGGCGAAGCTGCGCGATCGGCTTCGTGAGCCGCCGGCCGATGGCGGGCTGTGGTCGAGCCACAAGGTGGCAGACGGGATAGCGGCCGAACTCGGTCTCAAATCGGTCGCGCCGCAGCGGGGCTGGCGAGCCGAAAGCCGCGTCGCCGGACAAAGCGCAGCATTCCGCGCCAGCGGATTGTCCGGAGCGGCGAAGGCGAGGCCAATACTCGGCCGGATTGCGCCCGAAGGGGATCAAGCAATCCGGGAGAGGGCCGACGCGAGGCAAGCCCTGAAGGCGATCGGCTGGTCGATTCAGAAGCCCCGCCCAAAGAACCCCAAATCGGCTTCGCCCGAAGAGGCGGCGGCATTTAAAAAAAGCTCGCGGACGCCGTTGCCGAAGAGGCCGCACAGCACCCCGGCAAGCCGGTCGAGGTGTTTGCCACGGACGAGCACCGCATCGGCCTGAAGCCGGTCACTCGCCGTGTCTGGGCGCCCGTCGGCGAGCGACCGGTCGCGCATGGCCACCATCGTTTCGATTGGCTTTACGTCACGGCCTTCGTATCACCGGCGACCGCGAGACCTTCTGGTATCTTTCCAACGCTGTGGCGAAGCAATTTTTCGCAGCGTTGCTCGAAACCTTTGCACGGGAAGCCCCCTTCGGCGGGCTCAGGAGCGGGCTTGAGCCGTATCCTCCTGCTTGTGCTCGACAATGCGGGGTGGCATGGGCCGGCCAATCGCAAAATCCCCGAGGGCATTCGCCTCATTTACCTGCCGCCCTTTAGTCCCGAGCTCCAGCCCGCCGAAACTCTTTGGACTCTCGTTGACGATCCGATCGTCAACGAGCACATCGCGACCATCACGGAACTCGACGAAAAAATCGCGCAACGCTGCGTCGCCCTCGCCGAGCAGCCGGAACAAATTCAGAGCCGAACCGGCTTCCATTGGTGGCCAAAGCGGATCATTCCGAATTAATTAACCGGAAATGGTATGAGAAGCAGTCTGACCCCCAGGTTCTGGGCAGCTCCCGTGAATTCGCCTCCTCAAGAGCAAATCTCCCAAAACCAACGACCGTCCGGCCGAGCAACTCCGACCAACTCGGCCGGGCGGCAATCTCACATTCAACTTTACGTCCAGCCGCACATGGCCGGTTTCGCTCCACCGTTGACAGCCGCATCGTAGTTCATCGGCGGTGGAGTCTGAAGCGCTCAACCATCGAGTGAGAGCCAGTGCAACTCCGCTCGGAGTTCAGCCAAAGCTCTTCTTCAACGTCGCCACCGTGATGTGCGGCCATCCCAGGTTCACATAGACAGGGGGCGTTTGCTGGAGCAGATGGAATATCGGGAAGTTCAACACCACCATTTGCGCGTATTGAAGCTGCATGAACGAGTGGCCGTGCTGCTTATGGGTCACCTTTTCGATCCAGAACGTCGCATAGACGACCGCCGTCTCAGCATTCTCTAGTAGTTGCGCGGCGCTGGGGCTCTCACCGACGAGAAACTGAATATTTTCGATGCCACCGCCAAACTGCGGCACCGCGACCGGCACCGTCGGACCTGCCGCACCGGAGTTGGCGTTTTTTAGGAAGCTAAGCGGTGTCGTGGTCGCGATGTTGAGGGCCGTCCCCTCAAACGTATAGCCGTCGGCGACGAGTTGCTCGATGTTTTTCTGCAAAAGCAAAATCGGATCGTTGATGACGTCCTGCATGGCGACGCCGTTGATGGTCGCAGGCAGCGGCGGCTCCGGCGGGCTGGTGTGAAACGGCGTTCGCGTATTAAGCGTGAAAGGCGGATTGTGGGGACCCGGGGGGATCGGGCCGATGGGAACGCCGAGGTCATATTCGGGAAACGGCGGCGCCGGCACGGTCGGGGCGGTCAGCTTTTCCGATGATCCGGCGGCATTGAAGACGATTCCCGTTACATTCGGGGTCGGCGGGACCGCGAAGACCGTGCTGTTGAACGACGGGAAGCGCGAGAAACTATATTGAGTGCCCGGAACGGTCAGCACCGGGGGACCCGTGAAAGGCTCGGCAATACCTTCGGCTAGCAACGAGTTGCCGTGAGGGATCGTGCCCATCCGGGCGACGAGCTGCCCTTGCGGGGGTGCGGTTTCTGGCGGAAACGTGGTAGGGGGTTGCGTGACCCAGATGCCCGGCTCAATGTGCAGTGCCCCGTCGAAACCGGCATCGCTAATCTTCTGCAGATACGTTAAGCCGAACAGTTCGATGTCGTCCTGCCCGAAGCCACGATTCGGGACCGATGACCCAATCGCGTCAAACTTCAAGGTTTCGCGAGTCTGATTGAGTTGTAGGTAGAGGTCCGTTTTATCGTGGAAGTCGGGCCTGGCAATCAGGTTGAACCCCTTCCCCCGCCACGTCCCAGCAAGATCTGCCAGTGGCCCTAACTTGGCCGTGATATTTTGGGGTGCGAATCGCGCTGACGGAACTCTCTGCGCGGACCTTTCGCCAGATTGTTGCTTGTCTGTTGCCATGATTTCCTCCTGTGTATTAACGGGATGCCCCGGATGTCCGCCAGTTGTGAGCGTTCACATCTCAAGACCAACCATAGCTCTCGTTTTCTGGCGCCCTCTGTTTAGGGGATGACACATTGCAATTTTTGTTGCAGAGCCCGGCTACGCCGGCGGGGTCCGATGGGAACCGTCAAGTTAACGCCTCAGAATTTCGCCTTCGCTTCAAAGAGACGCTAAGGAACCTTGGCGATCGGCTCATCGTGCAAATTTGTGAGGCGCATGCGGGTTTAGGCTCTCCTATTGGTTCGACTTGACCGTCTCGGCAAAGCCGAGCCCCCTGCACGACGGCCAAGAAATTCCAAACTGTCGTTTTTCCGCCATGCACAGTCCGGCTTAATCGCTCGTTGCGTGGCGTGATCAGATGAATATCGTCCGGCTTTACGCTGGCCAGGATGGTGCCGGTGCCGGCATCAGGGCGGCTTCGACCAGCAATTAAACATGATGCTTTGGCGCCGGCCAATTTGGCGCATAATGCACTTACCCTGCGTGATTCGGTCTCGCGTGGGTAATTCCCATTTGAACGTTAGAGGAGCCGCAATTCCTTGACCCATGCTCTCTCGCTTGGCCTGCCTGGGGCGCCCGCGCAGGGAATCGCCGCCCGCGCGCGGCCTCGCCGCTATCTCGACGGGCTCAATGCCGAGCAGCGGGAAGCAATCGAGGCGATCGATGGCCCGCTTCTCGTGCTCGCCGGCGCGGGCACCGGCAAGACCCGCGTTCTGACCACAAGAATCGCGCATATCCTGGCGCAAGGCCGCGCCCGCGCGCATGAAATTCTCGCCGTGACCTTCACCAATAAGGCCGCGCGGGAAATGAAGGAGCGGGTCGGAGCCCTTGCCGGGCCGGTCGCCGAAGGCATGCCGTGGCTTGGCACGTTTCATGCGATTTCGACAAAAATTTTGCGCCGCCACGCCGAGCTTGTCGGTCTGAAATCGGGCTTCACCATTCTCGACACGGACGATCAGATCCGCTTGTTGAAACAGGTGCTGCAAGCCGAAAATATCGATGAAAAGCGCTGGCCCGCCCGCGCCCTCGCGCACCAAATCGACAACTGGAAGAATCGCGGCCTCGATTCGTCGCGCGTGCCAGCGGGCGAGGCGGCCGCTTTCGCCAACGGCAAGGGCGGCGCGCTTTATAGGCTTTATCAGGAACGGCTAAAAATACTCAATGCCGCCGATTTTGGCGACCTTTTGCTCGAATCCGTGCGTCTCTTTCGCGAAAATCCCGAGGTCCTGAAGCTCTATCAGGAGCGGTTCCGCTATATGCTCGTCGATGAATATCAAGACACCAACACGGCCCAATATTTGTGGCTGCGGCTGCTCGCGCAGGGGCGCCAAAACCTCTGTTGCGTCGGCGACGACGATCAGTCGATCTATGGCTGGCGCGGCGCCGAGGTCGATAACATCCTGCGCTTCGAGACCGATTTTCCGGGCGCGAAAATCATCCGGCTCGAACGCAATTATCGCTCGACCGGGCATATCCTTGCCGTCGCGGCGGGCTTGATCTCGCATAACGATGGGCGGCTCGGAAAAACCCTCTTCACCGATGGCGAAATTGGCGACAAGCCAACCGTCACCGGGGTCTGGGATTCGGAGGAAGAAGCCCGCGTGATCGGCGAGGAGATCGAGCAAGTTCAGCGCCGGGGCCATGCCCTCGACGAGATTGCCATTCTTGTCCGCGCGTCGTTCCAGATGCGCGAATTCGAGGAGCGGTTCATCACCCTTGGCCTGCCTTATCGGGTGATCGGCGGCCCAAGATTCTACGAGCGCGCGGAGGTTCGCGATGCGCTCGCCTATCTGCGCTGCACCGCGCAGCCCGCCGACGATCTTGCCTTCGAGCGCATCTTCAACTTGCCCAAACGCGGCCTCGGCGTCGCCACCTTGCAGATCCTTCACAATCATGCGCGGCGCGCGCGCGTCCCCTTGATGCGGGCTGCGCAAACAATCGTCGAGACCGAGGAGCTAAAGCCCAAGCAGCGCCAGACCTTGCGTGACCTCCTCGCCGATTTTTCCCGCTGGTCGGATTTGATCGAGGCAAAGCCGCAAGGCGAACTCGCCGAGATCGTTTTGGAAGAATCCGGCTATACCGACATGTGGCGCAAGGAGAAGACCGCCGATGCCGAGGGCCGTCTCGAAAATCTCAAGGAACTCGTCCGCTCGATGGAGGAGTTTCCCGATCTTGGCAGCTTTCTTGAGCATATTTCGCTGGTGATGGACGCCGCGAACACCGATTCCGGCTCCCGCGTCTCGATCATGACCTTACACGCCGCGAAGGGGCTTGAGTTCGAGACGGTGTTTTTGCCCGGATGGGAAGAGGGGCTTTTCCCGCATCAACGTTCGCTCGACGATTTGGGCCGCGCGGGGCTCGAGGAAGAGCGCCGCCTCGCCTATGTCGGCCTCACGCGGGCCAAGCGCCGGGCGAAAATATACTTCGCGACCAACCGGCGCATTCATGGGCTTTGGCAGACAACGGTTCCCTCGCGTTTCCTGGACGAACTGCCGGAAACTCACGTCGAAGTCGTCGAGGCGGCGACGGGTTCGGCCTATGGCAGCTATGCGCAATCGCGTTTTTCCAATATGGACACATATGGGTCGTCCTATGCGACGCCTGGCTGGCAGCGCGCGCAGCGGCGCGGAGGCGAGCCAACGCGGGGCAGTCCCGGGAGTTCTCAAGAAAGCCGGGCGCGGCGCGGTCCAGTGCGAATCGAAGGGGAACTGATCGCGAGCTCGACCGCGGGTTCGGCCTTTTCGAATGGCGCGCGGGTGTTTCACGCGAAATTCGGGGCCGGCACGGTCGCCACCGTGGACGGCGCCAAGCTCACCGTCGATTTCGACAATGCTGGGCGCAAAATGGTGTTGGCGAGTTTTATCCTGGCGGGATGATAGATTAGAACAAATTGCCTGGTTCCATTTGCCTGGTTGCGTCCGAAAAATCGCTTCACTCCCCGTAATTTTGCTTGAGATAATCCGTGATGGTCTTGGCGTCCGGTGGATCGATCGGCGCGCCAAACGCCTCGATCATTTTGGCGATCTCCGCATCCCAATGCGCCGCGTCGAGAAACGGCGAATTCATGGGAACGTAATCAAGGCTATGACAAGCGCCGCAATGGGCCTCGACAACTTCCACTCCCGGCGCCTGCTTGAGATGCACGGCCGGTTCATCGGCACTGGCCAAAGCCGGGACAAGAGCCAGCGCGGCAACAATCGCTATCCACCGCATGGCCCTTTTCCTCAACCGACATCGAGCGTCACGGTTTGCGCGACGTTGTTATTGTAGCCAGCCGGGTTTGGGATCAGCTCGCACGCCTGGGTTTGGCCGATCTTGTTGGTGGCGCGGGCGGTGAGCGCCAGTTTGCCGCGCCACTTGGGGGTAAACTCGTGGCTCCATGTGCGAAGCGCGAATTTGCCAGGATCTTCTCCGAGTGCCGCTTCTGTCCAGCTCTTGCCATTGTCGGCCGAGACTTCGACGGAACGGATGCCATAGCCGCCGTCCCAGGCAATCCCGCTTATGGCCATCCTGTCTCCCGCCTTGATGCTCGCGCCATCATTTGGGCTCGTGATGAGCGAGTTCACGACGATCTCGGTGATCGGCGTGGTGGCTGCCGTTTCCTGCGAAATGAATCGCGCGACCAGCGGAAATTTCCCGACGGGAATCCGGTAGGCCGTCTTCATCCAGTATCCATCGAAGGGACTGGTCACGGCCGTGATACTGGTAATGTGCTTCACCCAATAGGTCGCGGTCCATCCGGGCACGACGATCCTTGCCGGAAAGCCGTTCCAATGTGGCAGCGGCCCGCCATTCATCGCATAGACAACGAGCGTCGTCTCCTCGATAGCTTTCCACACGGGAAGGCTTTTTACGAGGTCCGGCGTCTTGTCGAGAACCGGGCCGTCGGCGCCGTCGAACACCACTTCAACCGCCTCCTTCTTGAGCCCAACCAAGTCGAGCACATCCTTTAGACGGGCGCCCTTCCAGCGCGCGCAGCCCATCCCGCCATGGCCCCATTGCACGCCGGCGACATGGGGTTGAAACAAGCCCCGGCGATTTCCCGAGCATTGGCAGACGGCGGCGACTTCGAATGCGGGCAGTCTCTTCAAGTCGTCGAGACCGATTTGCAAATCGCCGTTGGCGCCGTCTCCGCCCAAATTCAGTCGCCACGTGCCAGCATCGATCTGCGGAATGTCCGCGAGATGATAGCGGACGAAAAATTCGTCGTTGGGAGTTATGGCGGTGCGCAAATAAGCAAGCGGCGCCTCGTAATTGGGCGGCCGGCCGGTCAGCCGGATCAACGGCTTTTTACCGGGCAGAGTGGCGAGAACGGCGTTCGCCCGCGTTCCCGCTGGCAGCAAGGGCGAGAGCCAGAGGAGACCGCTGTTGGTTGACCCGGCGCCGCACGCCGGGGCCGTCAAGGCGCCGCCGCCCGCGAAGGCTAGCGCCCCGCCCGCCGCTTCCAGCAAACCGCGCCGTGTGATCATGAAGTTTCTCCCTTGAGGCGGCTGGACGCTATGGGCGGCAGTCGTCGCGACCACATGCTGACAATTCCATAACGGCACGCTCAAACGATATTGCGACGGCGTCGAGCTTGCTTAAGCGGCGGCCGGACCTCGATATCACGGTCATCGAGCCTCAAACAAAACACTATTACCAGCCCGGCTGGACGCTGGTCGGGGCCGGCATTTTCCGGGCGGCCGACACCGAACGGGACGAAGAACGCGTGATGCCTCACCGCGCGCGCTGGCGCAAGGCCGCCGTTGCGGCGTTTGCGCCCGGGACCAATGAAGTCATCCTCGACAATGGCGAGCGAATTGCTTACCGAGCGCTCGCCGCTGCGCCCGGCATCAAGCTCGATTGGGGCGCGATCGAAGGCCTTCCCGAGACGCTTGGCAGGAATAGCGTCACCTCCAACTATCGCTTCGACCTTGCGCCCTACACTTGGCGGCTTGTCCAGGATTTGCGTGGCGGACGCGCGCTGTTCACCCAACCGCCCATGCCAATCAAATGCGCCGGCGCTCCGCAGAAGGCGCTTTATCTTTCCTGCGATCATTGGTTCCGGAACGGTCATCTCAAAAACGCGACCGTTGAGTTCCATACCGCGGCCGGCGTCCTCTTCGGCGTCAAGGAGTATGTCCCGGCGCTGATGGAATATATCAAGAAATATGGCGTGGCACTCAATTTCAACAGCCGCCTCGTGAAGATCGACGGTCCCGCCAAGAAAGCATGGTTCGAGGTAACGACGGATAATAAGAAGGAGATTGTCGAACGCAGCTTTGACATGATCCATGTCTGTCCGCCGCAGCTCGCCCCGGATTTCGTCCGCGCTAGTCCATTGGCCGACAATGCCGGCTGGATCGAGGTCCACCAAGACACATTGCAGCATGCGCGTTTCGCCAATGTCTTCGGGCTTGGAGACGCCTGCTCCGCACCGAACGCCAAGACCGCCGCGGTGGCCCGCAAGCAAGCGCCGGTCGTGGCGGAGAATTTGCTGCGCGTTCTTGCCGGAAACGCCCCACACGCCACCTACGATGGATATGGAGCGTGCCCATTGACTGTGGAGCGTGGCAAGATCGTGTTCGCCGAGTTCGGCTATGGCGGCAAATTGCTCCCGACCTTCCCTAAATGGCTGATTGACGGCACGCGGCCGCAACGACTCTCCTGGTTCATCAAGGCGAGGATACTGCCGCCCGTCTATTGGGGGGCGATGCTGAAGGGCCGCGAGTGGCTCGCGCGTCCTTGCATCGTCCCGGCGAGCGCCGCGCCAATGAAATCGTCCTGACGGCCGGGCGTCACCGACCGCGCGGATGGGCGGAGCGGTAGGCTTCGAGAAGCCTTGCGCTGTCGACTGCGGTGTAGATTTGAGTCGTCGAGAGCGCGGCATGGCCCAAAAGCTCCTGGATCGCGCGCAAATCGCCGCCGCTCTCCAAGAGATGGGTGGCGAAGGAATGGCGCAACGCATGCGGCGTCGCGCCATCAGGAAGCCCGAGCGCGCCGCGCAGGCCCGCGAGCTGGCGCAGAAGCGACCGGCTGCCCGCGCCAAGCCCCCGCCGCGCCGCTGCTTCCAAATAATTCCAGCGTCGCGTTGACACGCAGCTCGGCGATATCGTTCAGGGTGTGCTTGCCACTTAATGACGGAAATTTTCACGCCCGCATGTCGGCGCCGGCGAGGCCGATCGCGATCCCCTGCCACCTAGCTATCTCGAGCTTGACCGCGGTCCAATGGCGCGCCGGGTGAACGCTCTGGTGCTGTTGGACGATGGTTTGAGCTTCGAGGAGTTCGCCAAGGCTTTGTTCGTCAACGTCGACACGGTCCGAGGCTGGTTTTGTCGTTATGAGGAAGGTGGGATCAATGGGCTGGCGTGGTTTGGCCTTGAAGGCTCCGCCTGTCAGCTCAGCGGTGCGCAACAAGACAAGCTAAAAGCATGGATCGCGGCGTGCTTGCGTCGCGCGGCATCAACGATCGGCGCCTTTATCGAGACAGAGATCGGTTTCATTTACGATTTACAAGAGTCGCTCAGGACTGATCGCGCTTCTGCATCGCCTTGGGCTCGAATACCGCTCACCGAAGGTCATCCCTCGCAAGCTCGACGAAACAAAGCAGAAGACGTTCATCGCGTTTTATGAAAAACTGCTGAATTCCTTGGCCGACAACGAAGCCCGCTGTGTTCGGCGACGCGGGGCATTTAACCAACGCCGCGCACCCTACCGTTTTCGTCCGTCCGCTTGGCACGGATCATAACTAGCGCCAGCGCGCGCATCAAGACCATCTGGCGTCTCGGCAAGAGTCTGTCTCGGAGCGCCATGACTCCCCTCGCATTGTCATTCCACCCAACGAGCATCCTTGCGGCCGATCGATGGATGAAATCTTTTTGATCGAGAGTCTCGTAAGATCGTATGCATGCTGAGATTTTCCTGACTGTAGACTCCGGCATTAAACCTTCCGCAACAATACTTTTGATAATAATCACGCATAATGGATTGGATCGGCCATAGGAATCCAAACGCGTCATGCGGCGCTGGCGAAGATCAGGTATGTTCCCCACAGCATTAACCAATTTGTGGGACATACAATGGCGAGCCTACCGACCAACATGTCCGCGTTTACGGCGCTTGCGGCCCACTCGCCGGCCGGACAGAATTTGAACCCAGTAGAAAACCAAGTGCCGACGGGCCTGGCCAACTCAACCGCCGCCGGCGACCCGCCGTATTGGCCGATCGCCGCCAAGATGAGCTCCGACGCCAGTCCCATTGGCGCGGTCGACGACGCGCTCAGCCAAAGCCAGCCGCTGGCTTCGACGATGAGCGCGGCTCTGAACACCACGATTTCTCTATTGGACGCGCTCAAGAACGATCTCGGCACGGCGTCCAACCTCGGCGCCGATTTGAACGAGATCGAGACGGATATTGCCGCGCAGCGGCAGTCGGTCCTTGCGACGAATATCACCGCGGCGACGGCGGGCGATTTCGCCAACATGGCGACGGACGGCGAGACCGCCAACGGTTCAATCCTCACCGCCGCGAGCACGCTTGGCGCGGCAACGAACAAGCGTACGACTCCGCAGACCCGTGTCTCCAATATCGGCGATTCGCTGACCATGGGCGTCGGTTCGCTCGTCGCTGCGAAGCTGCATGAAGCCGCTACCAAGCTTGCCGCCCGCCGAGTCCAGCAGCAGTTGGGCGAACAGGCACTCAGCATCTCGAAGTCGAACACAAAGCTGATCCTGAAGCTGTTCGAACTATCATCGGAAAATGGGCAGCGTTTTGCTTCGAGAACGCGGTTTGCGATGGCCGGGCAAGCTCGCCTGCTCAGATTGCGCATCGTGAGCGGTGTGCATGATCGCGGCGGCAGATAGCGACGTAACAGGAGGCAGCTGGACCTTAGCGGTCACCCGTTATCGTGCGATCACGCGGGGCCCGCCAAATTTTTCGCCCAGAAGTAGTGTGTTGGCGGCGGGATGGCCTATAAGGCGGCGAGCGGTTGTGGCGCTTGGACCGCGCAAGCCTGCGCATTCTGGAATGACCCGGTGCCTTGACTGCTGCCGGGATCCGCGCCGGGGTACAAACTGCGGTTGCGGCTTTCGCGAGAAAAAGACAACTTATACGGGAAATTTTAATTGACATTTAACCATAAGTTGTTAAGCTTTAATGGATGAAGGAGAGATTCGCGGGAGATTTCAATGTTGGTGATAATTGACGAACGTGAAATTGTGACATCTGGTTACACATGCCGTTTTGGCAGCGAAGGCGTTTCCTCCGCCGGTTTTTGCCCACTGGAATTCCGGGAATGGGTGGCGACGGTGGCCGACGCCGACCTCATTGCGGTCGAAGCATTTCTCCTCGGGGACTGCCGGGACCGGCGGCTTTATCCCAAAATGATCAAGGACCGCACCCGTGCTCCGGTGATCGCCATGAACGAAACACCTTCGCTTGAGCAGACGCTGGATTTGTTCGCGGCGGGCGTCGATGACGTGGTGCGCAAACCGATCCATGTTCGCGAAATACTGGCCAGGGTAGGAGCAATCCGGCGCCGGCACGAGGGCGAGCGCGACTGTGCCGTGGTTGGCGATTTGCGGGTCTTTTTCGACGGTCGAGATCCTCAGCTCAAGGGAGTTTCTCTGCCATTGCCGCGGCGCGAGCGGCGCATCCTTGAATATCTGGTCAATAATCGCGGCCGGCGCGTCAGCAAGGCCCAAATCTTCAATTCAATCTACGGAATTTTCGACGAGGATGTCGAAGAGAACGTGGTTGAAAGCCATATCAGCAAGCTGCGCAAGAAATTGCGCGGCCACCTCGGTTACGACCCTATCAATTCGGTTCGTTATCTTGGCTATCGTTTGGACGAATCTATTTAGGTGAGTCTGAGACACCGATGGCGCGTGCCAAGCTAACCTGCAGGTAACGGCAATATGCGGCGCGACGGGGGCTTGCCGAGTAGTCGCGCGAAGATTCCTAATCGCGCACGGTGATCGCTTCGCGATGTCCCGGTCTTTGCTGAAATAGCAGCAGCGGAGTTGCTCGCCTTGAGCTGGTAGGCTCGGAGTGCTGATTCCACGCAAGGAAAGCAACGCCGTGAACAGACCTATCACATCCACCGCGCTTCCTGCGCGAGCGGTCAGATCGAAGCGCAGGCGAATATGACGGCGAGTTTCGAAAATTTCTGCCTTGCCTCTGGGATCAAGGCGCTTGCCGATCTCGTTTTTTAATATCGTTAGAGTATGAAGCAGAATGATATGCAGGCAAGTCATTGCGGCATTTGGCGCATTTGCCTCAACTTCGATGCGCGCACCTGTCGCGCGTCCGAGCGCGAAAAGTAACATGCTGGAGATTTTACCAGCATGAATAAAGTCGCCCCTCCGGAACTCAATCAGCCTTTCCCCGGCCGCTTCAGGGTTAGCGGGAGCTTCCAGTTCCTCCTCACGGTCATAATCGTCAACGCTCTCGGCGTCGCGGTTCTTGTAATCATGATAAACTTTAAAGACGCTTACAAGATGGCAATCTTAAAGACGCGGGGAGTCGCTGCCGAAGGCAACCTCGTCAAGAGATATGCCACGCCTAATCGGCACGGAGGCAGATTTAACTATTCTATCGATTATCGCCTTTAGCCCGCGCCTGTTTCGGGCGCGCCAGCCGTCGTTTATCAAGCAACACAATACGTGACCGCCGGCGAATATGAGAATGCACAAATTGGCACAAATTGGTCAAAACATGTCGATCATTTACGACCCGTCCTAGCCGGGCCAGGCGGCTCTTAACTCTAGCGACAGGGTGCATACGAACGATCCCTATGAATAAGATGTTCATCGTGATTAAATCCACAGGCGCACTATGCGGTCTTTCGTACGTCATCGTCATGGCGTCTATACCGCGACCTTATCTCAAGGAGAGAAAGCTCCTGATGCGTGGCCATGCCGCTGAGGCGACGATCGTTGCCGAATAATAAGTCGTTAGGGGGTGGTTCGCGCACAACCCAGGCGACCTATCAATTTATGGACGCCGGCGGCAAATCCGTCGAGGACGTGAAATTCCTTCCCACCAAAACCCAAGCGAAACGCGATCATGTCCGCAAATATCTCGCCAAAATCACCGACATCCCCAGGGCAATTTGCGGAACGGCTCGAGCGGGTTGAAGAAGCAAGAATATTCTGATTCGAATGAGGCTTCCTGATTCGGGGAGGCCTTATCCGATGCAATTGAGGACAATTGTGCGGCAGGTTCCGGACGCGCGCGGCAAGCAAGGGCAAGATGACATGCCGTGGTCGATCCTCGGCCTGACCGTCGTACCGCCGTTGGGCGGACGAGGTGGCATGAAGCCGGCGTTTCTTGTTGGACGCGGCTTGACCCGACGCCAGAAGTCGCAACTTTGCTTGGTTCGGGCAACGACACCTTGTCATGCGACGCTGACCGAAACCCCGCGCGTCATCGCCGCGCGAACGCTGGCCGATGTCCTAGGCGCTCGATATCTCGAGGATAACGGAAAAGCGGATCCTATTGCTATCGTCCTTCGACAAGCTCAGGATGAGGGGCAAGACGATGCGGGCGAGCAAGGAGAGCGAAGGCAAGGCCGAACACGTGCTTTCGGCGTTCTGCGGCGGCTTGCAGACGCTGCTCGGACACCCGCCCGCGCGCGGCAAGGGCTGCGAAATTGCCGCCGCGCCGAGGCTCTTAGAGCGGCTCGACCTGAACGGCAAGATCGTCACCGGCGACGCGATCTTTTGGCAAACATCGCTTCCCCGCGAAAATCGTCGAAGGCGGCGGCGGCTATGTTCTTCCGCTCAAGGACAACCAGAAGAGCCTGAAAGACGATATCGAAACGGCCTTCAGCGGGCCGGCTTTTCCCCTGTCCCGCTGGGATAGCGGCGCCCTGAAGGCGCATGGGCGCCACTTCCGCCGCACGCTCGACGTGCTGCCCGCAAAGGCCGCCGGGATCGCGCGCGCGGCCGACACTCCGCCAAATCTGCCGCGGGAAGCGGTGGCGCCGGCAAAAAGCGAATGGGCAATGGAGAGAGACGCGGGATGAAACCGTCGATCTGAACGCCAGCCTGACCGCCGCCGTCTCGCCACACGCCCTGCTTTGCGTCAACCGCGGCCATTGGGGCATCGAGATCATGCCCGGCAACAAGGACGTCATTCTCGGCAAGGACGCCGACACGAGCCGCTGCGCCAACGCGCCCCACAACATTTTCTCTCTCACCGGCTTCATGGTCAAAATCCTGGATTCGGTCTCACCCTCACCGACAAGCGCCATCGAGCCCTTTCAAGACGCCAGAAACCGAGCCCTCCGCCTCGTCTCAGATTTTCACTGAATCGCCCTGCAGGCCGCACACCTGATGCAGCGAACTTTAACGAATGTGCTAACATGACCAGAATTCCACAGGCGTATCCATGCTGCATGCGACCGACCGTGGTACACTTGCGCGAGGCGGCAATAATCGTCAGCGTTGGCCTGATTGCTTTCGCCGCGATCCGCGTGTCGGATCATCTGATCGGTCATGACAGCCCCTCCCTGCCGGGAATAATTTCCCTCATCTTCGCCGCCCTGTGTATTTTTCTGCTCGGGCGGTATTATCCCCGCTCGCTCCGCCCGCTTGATCCGCGCCGCCAACGAATCTGGTTCCTGTCCGCCCTCGGCGCAAGCTTAGCTTTGGGGTTGTTCGGGCTAATCGCCGCAGTATCGATGGTGGGGACATATTCGGAGCCCAGCGTCTTGTCCTGCCCGGTCACGGACCACTGCCCTTCCCCAAAACGACGAGGTGACATGCGCCTCGATCGTGGGTTCGGAAATTTTCTTGCGCTCGCGAGCGCCGCGTCAAACCGCCACGGCCGAGCAGTAGTGCCTATCTTCATCGACCGTGGCGCGCCAGATCGCTATCTTGGATTGCTTGAGGAAATCAACCGGACGCAGCGGGATCGGGGGGGGGATAATTTGTCGGGCGTGGGGGAGCGCGAGGGGTTTATTCGAAACAGCGCATTCTCTGCCGCCGTTTGACGAAGCTTTTTCGATGACGCGGCCATGACGACACCTCCCCCCCTCATCTTCGACCGCCGCCTGGCAAGGCGGAGGCTTGCCCGCGCGGCCGCCGCCGGAGCCGAGGAATTTCTCTTGGTTCATGCCTGCGAAGAGCTCTGCGAGCGGCTTTCCTCAATCAAGCGGAAATTTTCCGCCGTCCTCGATGCCGGCACGCCTTCGCCTTGGCTTGCTGCGCGGCTCGCGGACCGGCTCCGGCCAAGCCTGCTCGTCCGCATGGCGCCGTTGGCGGAAACGCCCAGCGATGGCTCGCTCATGCGTCTTTTGGGCGATGAGGAAAACCTGCCGCTGGCGCCTGAATGCTTCGATTTGGCCGTATCGGCGCTCTCTTTGCATAAGCTCAACGATCTTCCCGGAGCGCTCCTTCAGCTTCGCCGCGTTTTAAAGCCCGATGGGCTCTTTCTCGGCTGCCTCCTTGGCGGCCAGACCCTGCACGAGTTGCGTACCGCCCTGGCCGTGGCCGAGACCGAGATTTACGGCGGGATCAGCCCGCGGGTCGCGCCTTTCGCGGATGTGCGCGACATGGGCGGGCTTCTGCAAAGAGCCGGCTTCGCCCTGCCGGTCGCGGATAGCGAGCCGGTCACCGTGCGCTACGCGGACATGTTTGGGCTGATGCGCGATCTGCGCGCGATGGGTGCGGCCAACGCGCTGTCCGCGCGGCTACGCAAGCCCGCGAGGAAGGAGTTTTTCTTGCGCGCCGCAAATACCTATGCGGAGCGGTTCGCCGATCCCTGCGGGCGCGTGCGCGCGACGTTCGAGATGATCTTCGTCTCCGGCTGGGCGCCGCACGAAAGCCAGCAAAAGCCGTTGCCGCCAGGTTCGGCCAAGATGCGCCTCGCCGACGCGCTCAAGATCCGGCCGGTTCCCGGGATTTAGCCGCGTTCTTGCGGTTATTGCACGAGTTCCCAGGTGACCTGGACTTCGGTTCGCAGCGTCTCGACGCCAGGCTCGACCGGCACGGCGGCGGCGCCTTCGTGCTGGGCGGCGCCGAGCATTCTCGGCGACATCCCAGCGGGCACTGGGTAGGGTATCTTGGTGGCGATTTCCAGGACCCGCCCGAGCTTGAGTCCGAGCGCATTGACGTAGCTATTGGCCTTGCGCAAGGCGTCGCGAACGGCGTCGCCGCGAAGGGCGTCGTATTTCGCCTCTTTTTGGGTGTAATCGAACTCGATGCCCTCAAAGCTGTTGGCACCCTTGTCCATCAATTGCCCCGCCACGGCACCGGCCTTTTCGATTTCCCTGACACGCACGCTCAACGAATTGTGGGCGATGTACCCGCGCAACGTCCGTTTGGTAACGCGGCCGTTGGCGTCGGTGACTTCGTCGTAAACCGGCGCGAGTGTGACCGATAGTGTCTTGATATCTTTTGCCTCGATGCCTTGAGCTTTGATCTCGCCGATGATTGCCTGGGCGGCGCGGGCATTGTCGCGCGCAGCGTTGGCGGCGTTTGGCCGTTCGGTGTCAACGCCGAGCGAGATCGTCGCGATATCGGGAACGACTTCCGTGCTTGCGACGCCAGTGGTCGCGATGGACGGCACCGAGTCTTTTAAGGGCACCACTTGTTGAGCATGCGCCAAATTCAGTGGCGTCGCAGTGGCGAGCGGCAACGCGGCAAAAAGAACGAGCCACGGAAGCGGAAGAGGAAAGCGGAAGGTTGACATGAGAAATCTTTCGGCGGGAGGAAGGCTGGACGTCGAGCTGGCGTCAACGGCCAAAGTGTCCTCTGCTGGTAGCGCATTTTCGACGGCGGCAAACAATTTTCATGAAAGCAGATACACGCCATGGCTGCCTATCGCGCAGCACGGCGTTGAGGATGATCAACAGCTTGCGCGGCACCGCGATGATCGCAACAAGTGGCGGCTCAAGCATCGCGCCGTCGCCGACAGCCTGGAGGACGCCGGCGACCGTCTGTTCACCTTCACCCGCCTGCCACTGAGCCAGTGGCGGAGCGCTCGGACAACGAACGCGATCGAACGACTGCACGAGGAGTTCAAACGAAGGATCAAGACGCAGACCGTGCTGCCATCGGCCGACACCGTCGCCATGTTGTTCTGGGCGTTGCTTGCCTCCAGCCAGATCAACAGGCGCAAGGTCGATGGCTGGCAAACACTCGCCACAAAGCCCATCGATCAGCCAATTGACCTCGCAGCCTGAAACGATACCTTCATGTTACCGGAGATCGCCCCACGCCGAATTCCAACCACATTCCGGACGACACCTTGCGTCATCGCAAATCGGTTACGCAAACTTCTTTCGCCTTGTTATCGAGAGCTTTGTCTGTGAGCTTAATGAATTCCGCGATTGAGCACGAGCCGTCGTTTCCCTTACCTGTGCACGGGATAGAAACCGGCCTCATTTCTGCGACTGCCTTGTCCCCTTGTCGCATGGTGTCGGGTGACTCTGCCGCAAAGAAAGCATAGACGTATAGCTGCTTATCTAGCGCCTTGCGAACCTCAAAGATGAGGGCGCCTCCCGGCGGCATATCGTCAACGGGGTATTCAGAAAGTCGCCAGTGCAGATCGAGGAGCCCTGCGACGTTGGCGATGTTGGTATCGTGGCCAATATATGCGATGAACTTTTTGTCGCCGTCTGGTTCTGTCGGGTCTCGTCCGTTTTGGACGGCGTAGGTGAGATGGTATAGCAGGTTATCGCCTTGCTGTTGGGCAACGTAGCAGGCGCGTTGGACCTTTTTGAATACCTCCGTGTGAATTTGAAGGATGTCCAACATATTGGCCTCGGTCGCCTCCGGCCGTCCAAAGCCGAAGCGTTGGCCGGTGAACCCGTGCGCGTATTCAAGCATTAGGATTTCGGCAAAGGTCTGAGCGATGCCTAACCCACCCTTGAGCGACGCCGAAACGTGCTGCGGATCCGCATTGTCAGTCAGATTCGGCTCAAGCCAGGAACGGAGCTCTGGCAGTTCACAGGTCCGCCGGGGGGGATGTTCTCGTTCACACAAATCATTCGAACAGCACTTGAGGATATCTTGCGTTTTGGCCAGTCGCGGCTTTAATGTTCGCTTGAGGTCATCCAGGGTGCCGACGGATAGGTCCACTTTCGTCGGGTCGAGAAAACACTTCGGGAGGTTCTTCTCAGCCTGTGTTGGATGAAAGAGCGGGTCAGGGTCCTCGGCCGCTTTTTTGCAATCGCCCGGGTCCTCTTTGTGAGGGTTGGGGTCCCCTTTGATCGAAAAGCCACTACATTGAGGTGACCCATCAGCCAGACCAACTACTAATGCCTCCGCGGTCGCGCGTGTACGCTGATCGACATCTGTCCAGATGAAGACATCGTCTTTCGGACATTGGCCGGGAGTAAATAATTTTTCGTCGTTGAGATATTTTCTGTAGTACGCTCCCATCAATTTGATCAGGTTTGCGCCATGTGGATTAGTGAGATAGCCAGGGCAGACACCAAAGTCTGGCCACTTCGGCTCCGGCGACCGCCGCCATTTGTTCAGTTCATCTGGCTTTTGCAAGGGCGACCGCACCCCGTGCCGGCTCAACATCACAAAGCGTACCAGCTCACCCTGGAGGGCATAGTCCTGCGTCGACGCCTCGCTGGCGCCTAAAGGCAGCGTGATCACGAGGCCAAGAAGCAGAGAAAGCACTTTTATGTTCATGCCACCCCCCGAAAAATGTTTCACGTGAAACGAGACCTGTGCGCAAGTGCTTGCTTGCGTTTGCGGTGACGCGCGGCCCGTAAGTCCATTCCGCCCATCTCGATTGGGAGGGGATCTTGGTACCGGCGGACCGCGTGAGTCAAGCATTGCGGTTCGGCGCATCCTTACCGGAGAAACCCTGGAGAAATTCAGGCCGCCATGCTAAGTACGCGCCCCAATCATGTCCACGCTCGCCGAACCTCTCGCTCAGCATGATGAACAGGCCAATCGCGGCCGGCTTTCGCTTGCCGGCGCCACCCGGGGCGAGCTCGCCATGGCGCTTGCCGAGGTTGGTGTGCCGGAGCGCGAAATCCGCATGCGCGTGGCGCAGCTGTGGCATTGGATCTACCACGCTGGCGCCACTTCCTTTGATGCAATGGGCAATGTCAGCAAGGTTTTGCGCGCCGCCTTGGCCGAGCGGTTTACCCTGGCCCGCCCGAAAATCATCGCGGAGCAAATTTCCCGCGACGGCACGAGGAAATGGCTGCTCCGGCTCGACCCAAGCGACCCGCGCGACCAAGGCGCCGAGATCGAATGCGTCTATATCCCCGAGAGCGATCGCGGCACGCTTTGCGTTTCGAGCCAGGTCGGCTGCACCCTGAGCTGCACCTTTTGTCACACCGGAACGCAAAAGCTTGTCCGCAATTTGACCGCGCGCGAGATCATTTGCCAAGTCTTGATCGCGCGGGAAAGACTTGGCGATTTTCCGGGACTGACGGCGCCAGGCGACGGGCTCGTGCCGTCTGAGGGTCTTCGCGCGGTGTCGAACATAGTGTTCATGGGCATGGGCGAACCGCTTTATAATTTCGCCAACGTGCGCGATGCCGTGGCTGTCATTGCCGATGGCGACGGCCTCGCGCTGTCGAAGCGCCGGATCACGGTTTCAACGGCCGGTGTCGTGCCGCACATGGAAGAACTTGGCCGCGAGACCGGCGCGATGCTCGCCATTTCCCTCCACGCGGTGCGCGACGAACTGCGCGACAAGCTCGTGCCGCTCAACAAGAAATATCCGATCAAGGACCTGCTTGCCGCCTGCCGGGCCTACCCCGGCGCCTCCAACGCGCGGCGCATCACCTTTGAATATGTGATGCTGAAAGACATCAACGATTCGCCCGCCGACGCGCGCGAACTCGTGCGGCTGCTCAAGGGGATTCCCGCAAAAATCAATCTCATACCGTTCAATCCTTGGCCCGGCGCGCCTTACGAATGTTCGGACTGGGGGCGGATCGAAACGTTTTCCGAAATTGTGTTCAATGCCGGCTATGCGAGTCCCGTGCGCACCCCGCGCGGGCGCGACATCATGGCAGCCTGCGGTCAATTGAAGAGCGAAACCGAAAAGCTGCGCGCGCGGGCGAGGCTCGCGGCGCAGGAGAATTAGGGTTAGCGCTTAGCGCGTAACCCAAGCACGGCGAGCGCGGCCAGTCCCGCCGAGATCACCGCGTTCCAGACGGCAAGTGAGAGCCCCAATATGTGCAGCGCCGGGATATCGCAGCGCGCGAGTGTGAGGGTTTGCAGTTGCTTTGCGAAATCCTCGACCGAGCGCGCATGTTTGAGTGGCCCGGAGCACTCCTGTGGCCCCGGCCAAACTCCCCATTCGATTCCGGCGTGATAGGTGCCAAGAATCGCGCCCGCGGCAAAAATTGCGGCGAGGATCGAGAAGGCCGCGCGCAACAGACTGCTTGGACCTCGCGTGGCGAAGAAGACCGCGAGACCAGCGATCGGAATGGCGGCATAATAGGGAATACGCTCCTTGAGGCAGAGTTCGCAAGGCGCATAGCCAAAAGCCTCGAAGACGAAGGCTCCCGCGATCGATCCGACCGCAGCCGCCAGAATGGCGACAGCAATGCAAAAGTGAGTCTTGCTGCGCATCGCGGCGGTCAAATCAGGCGGGCGGCGATCCAAAAGCCCGCCACGATGGCAACCGCAAGGATTGCCAAAAACCAGCCAAAATACTTGTCGAGCAGGGCGTTGACCGGTTCGCCATAGCGCTTGAGAAGTACCGCGATGAAGAAAAAACGCGCGCCGCGTGTGAGGAAAGACAAGAGAACGAAGAGCGGCAGGCTATAGGCGAGAAGCCCACTCGTGATCGTCACGATCTTGAACGGAATTGGCGTCAAACCCTTAAACAGAATAACCGCCCAGCCCCACCGCGCATAAAGCGCGCGCATCTCGTCGACGCGCGCGCCGTAACCGTAGAGATTGATCAGCCATTTTCCAACTGCTTCGTAAAGCAGCGCGCCGATCGCATAGCCGAGCAAGGCGCCGGCGACCGATCCACCCGTGCAGATCAGCGCATAGACCCATGCGCGCTTGGGTCTCGCGAGCGACATCGGGATCAAGATCGTATCCGGCGGCACCGGGAAAAACGAGCTTTCCGCGAAAGCGATAATACCGAGCGCCCAAGGCGCGTGCTGGCTCTGGGCCAAGCTCAGGGTCCAACGATAAAGCCTTTGGAACATGGTTGATCGTTTGCCAAGAAGGGCCGCGCCTCGGTATCGAACGCGGCGGAAGCGGGAATCTTTTGCTTATATCCCGATGGAGCGCCATTCAAACTGGTAAGTCCATAGCGGGCGGCGCGCAAGACCGGCGCATTTTCTGTGTCGCTGCGCAAGACCCATTCACGGCACGAGTACGGCGGCGCCTTCAAACCGGCCGGCGCGAAGATCGGCGAGGGCCTGGTTGGCCTTTCTCAGCGGGTAGGCCGTGGTCTTGGTGACGATGCCGATCTCCGGGGCTAGGTGCAGGAAATCGAGTCCATCAGCCCGCGTGAGATTGGCGACCGACACGAGCTGTCGCTCTTCCCAGAGCAAAGAATAGGGAAAGCGCGGGATGTCGCTCATATGGATGCCCGCGCACACCACGCGGCCACCCTTGCGCACCGCCTTCAGCGCTAGCGGCACGAGATCGCCCTTGGCCGCATAGATGATCGCCGCGTCGAGCGGCTCCGGCGGCATCTTGTCGGACCCGCCAGCCCATGTCGCGCCGAGGCTCCGCGCGAAGGTCTGGGCCCCCACATCGCCCGGCCGGGTGAAGGCAAATACCGTTCGCCCTTGCCATTTCGCGACCTGCGCCACGATGTGAGCCGCGGCCCCAAAGCCGTAGAGTCCGAGCCTCTTGCCATCGCCGGCAATCTCCAGCGAACGCCAGCCGATCAGACCGGCGCAGAGCAGAGGCGCGCGCTCGACGTCGCCGCCGGCCTCGCCGAGCGGGAATGCATAGCGCGCATCGGCGATCATCGCGGTCGCGAAGCCACCGTCGCGGGTGTAGCCGGTGAAGACCGGGTGATCGCAAAGATTTTCCTGGCCGCCCATGCAATAGGGGCAGACGCGGCAGGTGTGGCCGAGCCAAGGGATGCCGACACGCTCCCCCAGGCTGAGCCCTGCGACGCCAGCCCCAATCGCATCAATCCGGCCGACGATCTCATGGCCAGGGATGATCGGCACCTTTGGGTCGGGCAGCTCGCCATCGACGACATGCAGATCCGTGCGGCAGACGCCGCAGGCGGCCACCTTCACGCGAATCTCGCCCGGCCGAGGTTGCCGATCGGCGAGATCGGTCCATTCGAGAGCGGTCCCAAGCTTCTTTAGCACCATTGCTTGCATGGCATTCTCCGGTTCCGCGGGAAGCCCACGGTCAATGGGACACGGACGATCACGAGTTCGCAGCCGATAGCCTGATCCTGAGCCATAGAGGCGTCGAAGGCTTTGCCTGGGATCAAACCAGGATGGGCAAAGGGAATCATGAACCGCAAATCACGGCAAGCATCGGCAAGCACTTGCGCAGAGGTCTCGTCATCAGCGCATTGGTTGGGCACGTCAGTTGCGTTCTTCGCGGTTGAGCACTGCTGCCAATTCTAGGCGGCACACTCTATCGAGAGCCGGCAAATCGTCTTGCACAAGTTTCCACAGCACATCCGGCGCTATGCGCTCGTAGTCGTGCCGGAGCATGTTGCCGATACCAGCTACTTTCCGCCAAGGAATTTCTGAATGACGGGATATTTTGTTGTCTGGGAGATGACGGCTTGCTTCGGAGATGATTGAAAGACCGCGTTCAACGAGCCATCGCTTCTGCCAATCGCCTTCGAAATCTTCACCAGAAACGCCAGCCAATACGCTGCGGATGTGTTCTATGGCCTCGACGATATCGGCTAACCGTGGCGCGACGGTGCGTTTTGTCATCAGAACACGAGCACCGCGGATTCTTCGATCCGCTTCTTCAGAGCAGGGTGGAGGCTGTCCCGCGTCATGATGTCGGCCTTCTGGCCGAGAATGCTCGCGGTACGCTCTTTCACATCCATCAGCTCAAAGAGGCCGAGCTTTCCCTTTTCATGATCGAAGAACAGATCGACATCAGAGTTGTCTCTCGCCTCGCCGCGCGCGGTCGTACCGAACATATAGAGATGCTCGACGCCGAGCCGTCTGAACTCTGCTTCATGTGCCTTCAACCGGCTTATGGCTTCGTCACGCTTCATTGCAACACAATACCAGAGTTTGAATGTTGACTTCTACGTCCACGGCGCCAATCACACCCTCGGCACGACATCGACCTTGACATCGACGTCCTGCTCGCGTGAGCCGAGGATAATTCCGGCGACGGGAGAAATATCGGCATAGTCGCGGCCTTTCGCGAGCACGATATGGTCGTTGCCGATCAGCATTGCATTGGTTGGGTCCAAGCCGACCCAGCCCCACGCGTCGCCGCACCACAGTGATACCCAGGCGTGCATCGCGTCGGCGCCTTCGAGGCGCTCCTTGCCGGCCGGCGGAATGGTGCGGATATAGCCCGAGATATAGGCGGCGGGCAGACCTAGCCCGCGCAGGCCCGCGATCATGATATGGGCGAAATCCTGGCACACGCCGCGTCGCTTTCCGAATGCCTCCGAAAGCGGCGTCGAGACCACGGTTGCTTTCGTGTCATATTTGAAATCGGCCCTGATCCGCCGCATCAATTCGTTGGCGCCTTCGAGGATTGGGCGCCCGGCCGGAAAGCTTTCGCGCGCATAATCGGACGCCGGTTCGAAGCGCGGCGCAAGGCGGCTCGGATGCAGGAAATGGGCGGGCGAGTCCTTCTCGAGAGAAGCGCTGGCGAAGGCGTCCTCCCGCACCGCCTCGAACGCTGGAGTTTCACCCTCGTCGCGCGACTCGCGGCGGTCGATCTCAACGCTTGTGTTGACCTCGACGATAAGTTTGCGATGCGCGGTTTCGATCGTGAGAGAGGTGAGGCGGTTGCCGAAAAAACACATGCGCTCGATCGTTTGCGCCGGCGTGGGGGTAATGCAAAGCTCGCTCGAAAGCACGGTCTGTCCCGGCCCATCCGTCGGCAGCAGCCGCAGCGCGCAATGCGAAAACGTCACGGTCGAACCGTATTCGTAAAGCGTCAGGTGGCGGATATCGTAGATCACGCGAGGCCGCTCGACTTGTCGGCCCTGGCAACATGCGGACCTTGCAGGAAATAGCGTGCGGCGATCGCGTCGGCGAGGCCAAGAAGGCTCTGCTCGAAGCCGAGTATCTTTTCGTTGTCGAGGCTTGCAGCGGTCGCGGTCGCAATTTCGGCGGCGAGTTGCAAAATCAAGCGGCGTGGCGGCTCGAGCATTCCGTCGTCGCTGAGCAAGGGCAGAGTTTCAAGATGTTCGTCGAGCCTTTCAACCTGGAAGGCAACCGAGCGCGGATTGAACGAATCGAGCACGACCATGTCGCGAACCGGGTTGAGAGCGACGCCCATCAGATAGCGCGAGCGATAGGTGATCTGCGAGTCGACGAGATCGAGCAAGACGTCGAGATCGTCGGCGGGCGCGTCGCCGCTCGCGAAATGGCGGGCGAAGCGGCACGTATTGACGCCTCGCTCGATGCGCCGCCCGGTATCGAATACGCGCCAGCCGGCGCCGCGATTCATGTTTTCCTGGGCCAGGCCGGAGATCGCCGCGATCGTCCGCAAGGCCGCGTCGGCATGCTCGAAAGTCTCGGCTTCGGCGAGCGGCCCGGGCCCATCGACGGAAAGGTCTTGATTGAGATCGCCGATAAGCCGCCAGGTATCCGGCGAGAGCCGCTCGCGAATGAACGACGCGGCGCGGCGCGCATCGCGCACGAGCGATAAGGCCGAGCCATAGTCCTCGCCGCCATGCAGGGCAATCGCGGCAAGCGCCATGGCACTGGAGACCGCCTCGATCGGCGCGGCGCGCCAGGCAACGAGCAAGCTGGTGAGCCTGGATACCGCGGATCCCGGATTGGCGGTCCCAGCTCCGGTCTCGATCATCCTTCCGGCCAGGCAGCGGATGAGCCGCAAGGTCGCTTCCGAGCGCTCGATATAACGCCCGAGCCAAAACAGATTGTCCGCGGCCCGGCTCGGCAAGGTGCCCATGATGCGGCGGATGCGAACGGTCTCGTCGGTCGGCAGCAAGCTAACCATCGCGACAGGCTTGTCGGCAAGCACCCAGACATCGCCCGATTGGACTCCCTCCCCCATCGACACGGCGCGCGCGTCGGCGCGGCCGGAGATGCGGCAGAATCCGCCCGGCATGATGCTCCATCCCCCCGGCGTGCGCGCCGCGTAGACGCGCAGAACGAAGGGTCGGGGCTCGATCCGGCCGTCGTGCCACACGGGGGTCGTCGATAGGTGAACGACTTCCTGGCCGACGAAATCGACGCCACGCT
>JBOHJQ010000004.1:0-96599 GCA_050728655.1 Methylocella sp. | reverse complement strand
CGCCAAACGCCTCAAAGCCCTTAACGGACTCACCGCTTACGAATACATCTGCAAAATCTGGACGAATGAGCCGGACCGCTTTCATGTCAATCCATTCCCGCACAACGTGGGACTAAACACCTAGTCCGGGGATTGAGCCGCATGCTGTACTGTTTGAAACTTCACTGGATGGTTTGCCGCCAGACAAACACACTCCCTTGCCTTGCCTTGAATAGAGCCAAACAACCGCGCGCCGTCGCCTCGAAACGACCTGGACAAACGCACTCTCTCGCCGCGAAATGACCCGGCCAAATGCACTCCTTTGTCTCGAAATAACCAAACCTTGTTGCAAATCAATAATGCCAAATGTCTAACAACTAACAAAAGGATGGAATCGAATGCAGAAATCGAGCAAATTTGTTGGGACTACGTTTGCATTCCTACTGACTTATGCGGCCATGCCACCGTCACTGGCCGATCCCATAAACCTACTGAGAAAATTCCGTCTTATCGGCGGTATCGGCAATAACGGCGCAAACCCGAATCGTAATGTTGTACCCAGAGATCCGTAGCTTGCGCTGGAGCACCGGCATGGTGAAAAGGCTTTTGATTCTGATCGGGCGGTACAGGAATGAAATCGCAAATCGCTTACGGGTCAAGTCGCTAATCGCGCGCTTTACCCGCAGGTCAATCCCAGCAGCGCCTGTCGCGAGGCTACCGTTTGCCGCGGCGGTGTTCGATTACCAGAAGCAGCCATCTCAGCAAATCGCTGAAGCAAACTCTCGTGCCTCCGACGTCTCCCGAGAGACCCCGGCGACCCGATCGCCGGAAAAATTGTTGAAGGAGGCACCGAGGGCAATGGTCCAGGAGGCGATTAAGGCTGCGTACGACACTACGGATGCTACCGGCGGCAAGCCTCCGAACATCAAAGAGCTGCCAACCGCGGTACTGCCTCTGCTAGAGCAGAAGGGCTATGGTGCGAGTGCGCGGCTCATCCAGGAACTTGGAGGCGCTCCAGCTTTCAAGGTTCGGCGTCGCTCTCCGGGTAAGACTGTGAGCAGCGAGCGACGCGCTCGGAAGACCTAGATTTCGCACCGGATTTCGAGCTTTCTCACGGCGCGAAATCTGGAAATCTTGCGCGAATTCATTGCGGTCAGTACAGCAAAAAAAATCGCCAGTGGAAGCGGCTGATCGATTGCCCCCGTCATTGATTTTCGGCGGCAAAGGCGGGCGACGCTTTCCGCTGGGTCGATCGCCCAATGCGGCATGCACTGGAAAAGGCGGGCGCTGAGTTTCTGGCGGAGGATGGCGTCAGGAGGAGGGAACGCGTGCTTGAGTCGTTAGCTTCCTTCGAGGACGGCGATGATTTCGGTTTATGAGTGCTTTTCCCTCCGCGGCTCACCGAGAAGATTCCTGCGAAAGGGAAATATCATGGCAAGCTATAAAGTTGTTGTTGCCGCGATCTTGCTCGTGACCTCCGCTGCCAATGCGCAGTCGCCGCCGCCAGGGGCGCACGATCCGGGCGTCCGCAACGACGGACTGGCTGGCGCCGGGGGGCCGCTCCGGAACCTGCCAGACCCGCTCACACAATTGTTTGGTTCCGGGCAAACTACCTTCGCGAAAGTTGATGCGGTGGCGGATGGTCTCGGGCCGACGATGAATCTCAATAGCTGTGGCGGCTGTCACGTAAACCCTGCCATCGGGGGAACAAGTCCAGCGACCAACAATCCGCAAGTTTCGTTCTATATGCAAAGTCTCAATCATACGACGAACAGTTTGCCATCCTTCATTACACCCAACGGGCCGGTGCGCGAGGCACGATTTCCATCGGATGGTGGTGTGCATGACGTGTTCACTATTGCAGGCATGACCGGCGCTGAGAAATGTCAGATAGCGCAGCCGAATTTCGTGCAGGCGCAAAGGGACAACAATCTGATCTTCCGCATTCCGACACCGGTGTTTGGCGCTGGGCTGATCGAGCAGATCACCGATAGTACAATCCTTGCCAATCTCACAAGTCCAAATACGCAGAATCAGAAGTTTGCCATGGGGATTAAAGGGCGCCCAAATATCGTACTGGCGGGCAATACGGTATCGGGGGAACCCAATCTGAACGGGAACGACGGCACGGTCAGCCGCTTTGGATGGAAGGCACAAAACAAATCCCTGCTCTTGTTCGCGGGCGAGGCGTACAACGTTGAGATGGGCATTTCTAACGAGCTATTCCAGACCGAGCGCAACGAAACCCCGGGATGTCAATTTTTGACCACGCCGAACGATACGACAAATCCGCAGCTGACCGGCCTGGCTATCCTAAGCGATATCGAGCAATTCGCTGCGTTCATGCGTCTGCTCGCGCCGCCGGTACCATCCACCACTGTCCCCGGCGGAGCCACTTCGATCACCAACGGAGCGGCGGTTTTCAACCGGACCGGATGCGGGCTCTGTCATACTCCGTCACTGCCAACGACTAGCAACTCGACGATCGCGGCATTGGGCGGACAGGTCGCCAATCTGTTTTCTGACCTTGCCTTGCATCATATGGGGCCGAAGCTGGCGGACGGCATATCGCAAGGCCAGGCCGGACCGGACGAATTCCGCACGGCGCCGCTGTGGGGACTCGGCAAGCGGGCGTTCTTTCTACATGACGGCCGCACGTCGGATCTGGTCGTGGCGATCCATAAGCATCGCAGCGGGCCTACCACGGCGACCGCTGCATCTGAGGCCAACGCGGTCATCAACAGATTCGATATGCTTCCGGACACAAGCCAGCAGGATCTTTTGAACTTCCTCCGGTCGCTTTAACCCATGCGCTAATACCAAACCTTGCGGTGCATGACTCTCTGCTTGGGATAGGTTGGCAAGTCAGGCTGGCGCGAGCCACAAGGCGTTGTAATATAAGAGCCCGGTTTTTCGCTTGCGCTCAATCGCCATGCCAAGATTTCTAACATCCCTCGCCCTGCCTGACGGCCGCCAATCCGATACGGCGCTCCTTGTCGCGCGCGGCACGAGGCGGCTGTTGCGGCGGCTCAACTTTTCGACGATCACCGAACTGCCGCTGCTCTCGGGACGGCGCGCCGACGTCGTCGCACTTGCCATGGACGCCACGATTTTTATCGTCGAGATCAAATCCTCCGTCGCGGATTTCCGCGCCGACATCAAATGGCAGGACTATCGCGCCCATTGCGACCGGCTCTTTTTCGCGATCCCCGAGACCGTGCCGGTGGACATCATGCCCGAGGACGCGGGGCTTATCCTGGCCGACGCCTTTGGCGGCGAGATTTTGCGGCAAGCGCCGGAACATCGCATGGCCCCGGCCACCCGCCGCGCGGTGCTCATGCGTTTTGCGCACGCAGCGGCACATCGCCTGCATCGCTTGAGCGACCCCGAGGTGGTCACGGGGGGCGATTAGAGCATGATCCCAAAAAATTGCCGCGTTTTTGGATAAGATCATGCGACACGATAAATAGAAATGAGCAGACGCCGCTATGCGCCGAGGGCCTCCGCTTGTTCTTGATGGCCGGAAGCGCGGGGATTTATGATCGATGCCGTTAAACCGGGACGGGCGAATCTGCTCCGGACGCTTTGCCGCCAACATAGATCTCCTCGAAAGTGACCCCCGGCTTGCGTGGATATGGATCGAGATTCAGGGCCAAAAATTCCGCCGCCAGCGCGCCAAGATCGATTTGGCCATTGATAATCGGATCGGGGGGATCTTGCGGCCCAGCAAAAATTGCCGCGCCGCCCGCCGTCATTTTCCGGCTGGCGGGCTCGCCCAAAGGCTGACGGAAGGGCGCGAAATCCACGTCAACAGGAGCGCCCACAAGGGTTTCGAAAGGCTCGAGACTGACGCCGCAGGTTTGCGTCACAAGCGCGTGCAAAACGCCGCCGACGTTGTATCTTTCCGGTCCTTGTTTGCGAACATGGAAATCGGCCTCGAACGTTTGCACCCCGACGAGGCCGTAGCCGTCCGCGAGCGCGGCGCATTCGGACTCATTGGCGCAAAGCCTTATGTCGAGACCGGCATCCGGCACGGTTGCGACGGCAAGCATGCGTGTCAAACGCCCCGGCCCAAGCTTGGCGCCTGCCTTGCCGGGGCCGAGCTTCCGGGATTTCGGACCGGGAACGTTGCCGGATGTCATCGTCATCCCCTGTTTTCGGATTATTCATACATCAACGCCGGCAAGTGGAAACCCGCTTCGCGGGAAACCCCGAACTGGGTTCGAACAAAGCGGACCGCGCTCAAAAAATGGCGGCGGGCTGCGGAAACGGAAGCGGGCCCAGGGTGAAGGTCTCGAGCGAAACCTCGGCCAAGGCTTCGTTGGCCGCTTCCACATACCGCGCCAGCCGGTCCGGATTCTTGCGGCCATTATAGACGTTTCGCGCAAGCGCGGCCTTAAGCTCCGGCGCGCCGCACCGCAATGCCCGGTCATAGGCGGCGGCGCGCCCGAGAAAAGCCTCTGCGATGGTCTTCATCCGCTTCGGCACGCTGATGTCGCCAACGCCCATCTCCCGCAAGGCGCTCTCGAAGGAGCGAAATATGGCGTCCGTGAGGTCCTGGGCAATTTCGGGCGCAGGCGGGTCCATGCGATTGAGGCACCGCAAGACAAGAACCGCGTGAACTGTGACCGCCTCGAAGCGGCCTTCCAGACTGTCCTCGATGCCATATTCCGTGAAAAGGACAGGATCGCGGGCCGCTGCCACGATCTCGCCGGAAAGCCGGTCGATCAGTTGCCGATTGGCGGAGCGCCGGAAGAGCCGGAGAACCATGCTGCCCCGTCCCAAAGGCGGCCACTGGCCGCCCCGGCCGGTGATCTGCGGGCCTTGCTTTTCCTGGGGCCGGAAGGTAGGCATCGCGCCGCAAAACGCAAGCGCTATATGGCATTTGCCTTGCCTGGACCGCAGAGTGGTGCGCCAAAATGCCGAACTCGGAGGCGTGCGGAATGGAGATTATGAAGGCGCGGACCAAGCGTGGTAGCGGCCGGGCGCCGGGCGGCGCGAAACTCGCCTTGGCGGCGGCGCTTGCGCTGGCGCTTTCCGGTTGCCTCGGCTACGACGGCCAAGTCGTCCATGGGTATCAGCTCGACCCGAAATCGGCCGAGCAAGTCAAGACCGGCGCTTCCGCCGAGCAGATCTTGGTCCTGTTGGGAACACCGACGACCACATCCACCGTCGGCGGCGACGCCTGGTATTACATCAGCCAAGTCACCAGCCGCAGCGTTCAGTTCATGCAGCCGAAGGTCACCGACCAGCGGATCTTCGCGGTCTATTTCACCAAGGACAAAAAGGTCGAACGCGTCGCCAATTACGGCATGGAGGATGGCAAGCTCATTGATTTCGTATCGCGCACCACGCCGACCGCCGGCGCCGAATCGACCTTCCTGAAAGGCATGTTCATCAACCTTCTGCATTTCTGAGCCGCCGCGCGAGGCGGCGCATCTTCAGCGCGCGAGAATCGCGAGCAGCAAGAGCGCGACGATATTGGTGATCTTGATTGCCGGATTGACGGCGGGGCCGGCGGTGTCCTTGTAAGGGTCGCCGACGGTGTCGCCGGTCACGGACGCCTTATGCGCCTCGCCGCCCTTGAAGTGCTTGACGCCGTCCTTGCCGACAAAACCGTCCTCAAAACTCTTCTTGGCATTGTCCCAGGCGCCGCCGCCCGATGTCATCGAAATCGCCACGAAAAGCCCGTTGACGATGACGCCGAGGAGAGACGCGCCCAATGCCGCGAAGGCCGACGCCTTCGAGCCGGAAATCGAGAGAACTCCAAAATAGACAACCAGCGGCGCAAGCACCGGCAGAAGCGAAGGCACGATCATTTCCTTGATCGCCGCCTTGGTCAGCATGTCGACCGCGCGGCCGTAATCGGGACGCTCCGTCCCTTGCATGATGCCGGGCTTGTCGCGGAACTGGCGGCGCACTTCCTCGACGACGGAGCCCGCCGCGCGGCCGACCGCGGTCATCGCGATACCGCCGAAGAGGTAGGGAATCATGCCGCCAAAAATCAACCCCGCCACGACATAGGGGTTTGATATGTCGAAGGACACCGCGCCCATTCCCTTGAAATAGGGAAACTGATCGGGGTTCGCTGCGAAAAAGCCGAGATCGTGGCTGTAGGCATTGAAAAGCACCAAGGCGCCGAGACCGGCCGAGCCGATCGCATAGCCCTTGGTCACGGCTTTCGTCGTATTGCCGACCGCGTCGAGCGCGTCGGTCACGTGCCGGACCTCCTTCGGCAAGCCCGCCATCTCGGCGATGCCGCCGGCATTGTCGGTCACCGGCCCAAAAGCATCGAGCGCGACGATCATCCCGGCAAGGCCCAGCATGGTGGTCACCGCGATCGCCGTGCCGAAGAGACCGGCGAGTTGACTGGTCGCGATGATGCCGCCGATGATAACGAGCGCAGGCAACGCGGTTGCTTCGAGCGAGACAGCGAGACCTTGGATCACATTGGTGCCATGTCCGGTGACCGAGGCCTGGGCGATCGAGACGACGGGCCGCTTTCCGCTGCCCGTATAATATTCTGTGATGACGACGATTAATAGCGTCACGAGCAGCCCGACAAGGCCGCAGAGAAAGAGATGCGAGCCCAAGACCGGGGTGCCGCTCGCCGTGCCGATGGTCCCCCAGCCGACGGTGAGAGAGGTCGCGGCGGCAAGGCCCGCGATCGACAAGATTCCGGCGGCGATCAGGCCTTTGTACAGCGCCCCCATGATCGAATTGCTCGACCCAAGCTTTACAAAGTAAGTTCCCGCGATGGACGTAACGATGCAAGCCGCGCAGATCGCCAGCGGATAGAGCATTGCGGCATCAAGCACCGGCTGACCGGTGAAGAAAATCGCGGCGAGCACCATGGTGGCGACGACCGTCACGGCATAGGTTTCGAACAAATCAGCGGCCATTCCGGCGCAATCGCCGACATTGTCGCCGACATTATCGGCGATCGTCGCCGGATTGCGGGGATCGTCCTCGGGAATGCCGGCTTCGACCTTGCCGACGAGATCGGCGCCGACATCGGCGCCCTTGGTGAAAATGCCGCCGCCGAGACGGGCGAAAATCGAGATGAGCGATGCGCCGAAACCGAGCGCGACCAGGGCATCGATCGTCTCGCGGCTTTCCGGCGCATGGCCGAGCGGCCCGGTGAGAATATAAAAATAAACCGCGACGCCGAGGAGTGCCAGGCCCGCGACCAAGAGCCCGGTGACGGCGCCCGCCTTGAAGGAAATGTCGAGGCCCGCGGCGAGCGACTGCATGGCTGCCTGGGCGGTGCGCACATTGGCGCGGAGCGATACATTCATGCCGATGAAGCCCGCCGCGCCGGAAAGAATCGCGCCGATCAGAAATCCGGCCGCGAGCAGCCAGGAAACGAGGAAGCCAAAGGCGGCGAAGATGGCAACGCCGACAACGGCGATCGTCGCATATTGGCGTTTCAAATAGGCTTGCGCGCCTTCCCTGATCGCGCCCGCGATTTCCTGCATCTTGGGCGAGCCGGCATCGGCGGCCAGCAGTTTCGACGACGTAACCACGCCGTAGACGACGGATAAAAGTCCAGCGAAAATCACCACCCAAATGGGATTCATGTGTTGCCACCTTGCGGGTTGTTCGAAGAATTACGAGGCCTTGCGTTCCCGGCTTAGCCTCGACCTAAACGAAACTGCTGCATTGCGCAATCGTGCTCTTTCCTGAGCAGTGTCTCAGGTTGAATTTCTGCTTTGCGCCACAACCGGACGCTCTCGGGCCGGTCAGTTCACCGGCTGCGGCTCCGGGAATTTCCACTTGCCGTTCAGGATTTCGGCGCGCGGACGATAGAGCCGGACCATGTAGTTCCAGCCGAGCATGATCGGCAAGCAGTTGACGATCTTGCCATCGCAGCCGCCGAACTGGATGGCGATCGAGCCGTCGTCGCTTTTCTTGGCCGTGATGTTGTTGAGCGTGTAGGCGTTGAACGAATTGGGCTGATAGTAGCCCTTGGCGTTATAGACGCTAACCGACCAGAAGCCGTCGACGGGTACGTCCTTGACGTGGAGTTTGTAGACCGTCTTGCCGTCGTTCTTTGCAGGACTAACGTTGAGATAGAGCGCGTCCTTCTCGGGATTGCCGCCCCAGGCAGATGCCGACCCAATAAGCCGCCTCACAGGGTCGACGGCGTCCTTGGGGCCGAACATTCGCTTTGTGTCAGGCAACGTTGAGGCAAGAGTCAAGAGCGTCTCGCGCACCGTTTTTTGACTGACCTGATCCCAATTCGGTATCTCGAATTTCCCAGGCCCAACCGGCTGAGCGACCTCGATCGCGTCCTGAAGCGCATGGGCAGCCGCCACATCCTTGGGATCGGTCGGGTCAACCAGTGTCCGGACGGCTAACAGGACATAGCGTGTTCCGACCTCTTCCCTGGTAAAACTGTGGTTTCCGGCGCCGTAATCGACCTCGGAGGTGTACTGATCCTCGTCGATGACCTGCATCGACATGAACCGCTTGCCTGCATCGGGCAGCGTGATCGTCACGGGACCGGCGTCGAGATCGAAGACGGCCGCCGAATATAGCGTGTCGCGATTGAGCCGGATGACGGTCTGCTTGTCGATGGCCGCTGGTTCTCGGCGGTGTGTGAACTTGCCGAAACCGCCGTCCTTGACGATGTTTCCGAAATAGAGGTCGCTCTCGGCTCGGGGGAAGTTGTCAGGCGTGACCGGAACGGCGCCGGTTAAGGACGGTGCCTTGGCTTCGGCCATCTGAATAAGCGGAGGAGCTTTCCATTTTCCATCGAGCGCCTCCGGCTTCGGCCAGTAGAGCCGCATGGCCATGAAGAACGATCCGCTCGGAGACGGCAGCCAGTTCGCTTCCTTGTCTGCACCTGGACTCGCGAGCTGGACGTAAAGCGTTATGCCACCATCGGCATCACGCTTGAGACTTGGCAGCATGGGCGAGTTGATCAAATAGCGATTGAACGAATTGGCCGAGAGGAGACTCGAAGGCAACTCGTAGACCGTGAGCGACCAGAACGCATTCACCGGCGGCAATTGGCCCGGCGCGAAACGCAGCGTGTAGCGATTGGCTCCATCCGGCTTTTGATGGCCGGAGTCGATGAAATAGACCGGGTAGATCGCCTCCTGCTTCGAGTTTCCGTAAATTCCAAGGGCGGCCGCAGACATGCGCTGCATGTAGTCATTGTTCAAATACGCACGCGTTCCAAAGCCGTCAGCGCTGGACGACTTCCCAGTATCAACCTGAGTTGTCTTGAAGTCGTTGAACGCCTTCCATCCATCAGCCATGCCGTCTTCCAACGCCTTCCGCATCTCGGGTGAGAGCGAATTGGGGTCAAACGATTTGCCCGCGCCAACGCCGATTTTCGCAAAGTGCGCCATCAGCCCCGTCTCGGAGGGATGGGTGGGACAGAACTGGAGAATGAAGTTCAGGACGTTGAAAAATTGCAGCGACGTGCGTTCCTGTTCGGCGCTGAGCGGCTTCATGAAATCGACAGCGGGCGGAACCGCAGGCGCTGGCTTGCCTAGAAACTCTGAGAGCGTCTGGACCTTGTAACCAGCCTGAATCTTTTTCACGTTCTCGATGTCGCCGGGATCGAAGAGCTGGGTGCGATAGAGGACGAATGCGAAATCCGTTTCAGACCGGATTACCGATTTGATGCCCTTTGGCTTCACGCCTTTCCACTTCGGTCCTGCCAGCAGATAACTTCCGGCGCCGTTGCCGGTCGCGCGGCTGCCGACATAGGCGAAGTTGAACGTGTACATGTCGATGAATTGCAGCGAGTAATAGCGGCCCTTCTCGACCGGCGGCACCGTGAACACTATGGGCTCGGCGCGCAGGTCGGCGCCGACATAGGAATACGGCGTGTCCGAGTTGGGAGTTTGGATCGCCTTGTCGTCCGGCGTGTAGACCCGAGCGTTGTTGAAGATCGTGTTCCAGGGTGCCCTGAATTCGGGACTGCCGAGGTCGACGAAATACGAATATTGAACGCGATAGCTGTCTACGAGCGGGAAGCCATAGATGGTGGCCTCCTTGCCGATCGCTCGCGCCTCGTCCGGCGAGGCGGATCGGGCGTTCGCTTGCATCGGCACCATTGTTACGCTGATCATGAGCGCTGCTGCACTGAGAAGTGCCTGCCTTTTGTTCATGGCTAATTTCTCTCCTGAGCAGATAAACATAGGGGCCGGTGATGTCCTGATCTGGTACGCGCAGAGCTTAAGCTTGTGCCAGCGCCGAAGTTGCCGAGCAAAAAGGGTGACTACAATGAGAATCGCTTCCTCGTGTTCCACTCCTGGCTGCTGAAGCGGTCTTCTTGCATGCACAATTTCGCGCCTGATCGATCGATGGGTCAACCCCAGAACCGACAATGAGCCGGCAGATGTTGCCAGGCCGCGGAGGTACTCATGTCCGTTAAGGGTCAAGAGCAGAGATTCAAACTGAGACACTACCCGTTCCTGGCCTGATAGGCATCTTGGAGGTTCACACTAAAAATGCTGGAAGGAAGGCCGCGCGAAAACCAAATTCCGCCCCTCAGCGTCCTTGAATACTGGCGGCGCTCTCCCTGGCATGGCCGTGGCAACCGGGTGCACCAAGATCCCGGCGGCGGCGGCATCGGCTTCGAAGGCGGCGCAGTGGGACGGCGGCACGGCGCAAAGAATCTCATAATCGTCGCCGCCGGTGAGAATCGTTTCGAGGAGAGATGGGGCGTCGCGCAAAATTTTTCGCGCGGCGTCCGAGAGCGGCACATCGGCGGTCATCACCTCGGCGGTCATCCCGGTCAGGCGCAACATTTTTGCAAGGTCCCCCGCAAATCCGTCCGAAATATCGATGGCCCCATGCGCATGGGCGCGCAGCGCCGCGCGCAGGCAAAGGCGTGGGCGCGGCAGGAGGGCGCGGCCGGCGAGATAGGCGGCATCCTCTTGGCTGATGCATTGCGTCCACGTTACGTCTTGCGCAACGTCAAATCGGAATTTTAGGCCTAGGGCGGCGTCGCCGATAGTCCCGGTCACATAAATGATGTCGCCCGCCACGGCGCCACCGCGAGCGACCATTTTTTCCGCCGGGACGGTGCCGAAAGCGGTGATCGAGACGATGAGCGAGCCTGAACTCTTCACGGTGTCGCCGCCGAGCAGCGGACATTTGTAGGCCGCGGCATCCTCGCCAAGCCCTTGCGCGAAACCCGCGAGCCAATGCGCCGTCCAATCCTCGGGCAAGGCAAGCCCTAGAAGAAAACCGGCAGGCTCCGCGGCCTTGGCGGCAAGATCGGAAAGATTTACCCGCAACGCCTTGCGGGCGACCGCGCCCGGCGGATCGTCCGTAAAGAAATGCACTCCGGCGATCAACATATCCTTGGTCGCGACAATATCATGGCCCGGTTTTTGGGCGAGAACCGCGGCATCGTCGCGCAGGCCAAACGCCCCCGGCCCCGCGAGCGGCGCGAAGTAAGTCGCGATCAATTCGTCTTCGGAAGGACGCGACATTGATTAGCAATCTACCCGCGCGCAAATTCCGCCGCACGGCACTGGCGCGCCAGGGCGTCCAGCACCGCATTGATCATTCCGGCTTCCTCGGGGCCAAAAAAGGCGCCGGCGATATCGACATATTCCTTGATC
This sequence comes from Methylocella sp., assembly GCA_050728655.1. Lineage (GTDB taxonomy): Bacteria > Pseudomonadota > Alphaproteobacteria > Rhizobiales > Beijerinckiaceae > Methylocapsa. Next base: position 85,029 of record JBOHJQ010000004.1, on the reverse strand, counting down.
GAGACCCGCGCCGGAACGTCGGTGCGCTCTTTCAATTCATAGGCGCCCGCGCGCAAAATCGCCCGCATGACGGAGTCGATCCGCGCCAAGGGCCAGCCCGCGGCCAAGGCCTTGTTGATAAGCCGGTCGATCGGACCCTGAGCGGAAACTACGCCCTCTAGAATATCGCCGAAAAACGCGGTTTCCGCTTGCCTGTATTGCACGCCCTCGATTTCATTGCCGATCCAGAACGACTCGAATTCGGCGCGAGTCTCCTTCAGGCCGTTCCCGGTGACCTCCATTTGGTAGAGAGCCTGAACGGCGGCGAGGCGGGCGGCGGAACGCCGGGCAGCATTGGCCATCAGCGTGCTCCGATTGCAAGCTTCAGGCGATGGATCGCAAGCGCCGCCCGCGCGGCATCGCCGCCCTTGTCGCCTTGGCGGGGATCGGCCCGCGCTAAGGCCTGCGCCTCGTTCTCGACGGTCAGAACACCATTGCCGAACGCGAGCTTGCGCGCGAGCGCGAGCTGCATCAAGGCGCGCGCGCTTTCGTTGGCGACGATCTCGAAATGGTGGGTCTCGCCGCGAATGACGCAACCGAGCGCCACCGCCCCGTCGAAAGGCCGTTTCGAGGCCACCGCGTGATCGAGCGCGATCGCCATGGCGAGCGGGATTTCGAGCGCGCCGGGCACGCGCACAAGATCGACGGTGGCTCCCGCATCAGCAAAGGCGGTTTTCGCGCCCTCCAAGAGCATCGCGGCAATATCTTCGTAATAGCCTCCCTCGACAATGAGAAAACGCGTGCTCTTGGCTTCAAGGAGGGGCGCAGACCGACGTGGCAAGGCCATCGTGTTTACTCGAAACGAGGGGACGCGCGGGCAAGGCCAGCTTCACGTAACGAGCAAAACCTTCCGCGGCAAGCTCAGTCTTGCCGGGAATGCGGCATTCCCATCGCCGGGCGTTGAAACGCTATTCCGGGCGTTCACGCCTCCCTTTTCGCGGGCGATACCGCGCCGCCGCCCTCACGCGGAAGCGCGATAGCCGTGCCGCAGTTTCGTCGAATGAATGATCGCGCGCGCCTCGCCATCGTGACCCGCCGCGCATGCGTCGGCGGCGCGGCCGAGATCGGATTCGATCTGATCGTACACCGAACGGTTGACATTGCCAGTGCCGACGTCGGCGGCAAGCACGGTTTGATAGTGGTTGAGTTCATTGGTGCAGGCGGCGCCTTCGGGCAAATTCGGCCAGCTCGGCGGAGCCGGCGTCCGGGGCGCCACAGCCGCGACTGGCGCGGAGGAGCCAGAGGTTTGATTGCAGCCACTGATGGCTATTGCGGCGAGAAAAACCGCCGTCGACATGGATGCGGCGCTGTATATTGATCCAAACCTGGACGTTTTTCGCATTGCAAACTCCGCAAGACGCGCTCGGCTTGAGTTTCGCCGGCTGCCATCGTGTCAGTACACATGCGGCCAGGGAGAATCAACCGGAATGGAGCCACCCATCCAAATGCGCCTCATGGCCATCCTGAATGCCTTGCGGCCACGCACCGCCCACGTTACCCGTAATTTTTTGGCGTCCATCATACGCCCCGGCCAGACCACAAAACCTGAAATCAAACGCGATGAGCTGCGCCAAAATTATGCTGATTCGGCACGCCGAGCGGCCAAGCGCCGACAAATCGATTCGCGGCGTGACCCAGGAAGGCGTGAAGAATAAGGAAGAGCTCACGGTGCGCGGCTGGCAGCGGGCGGGCGCGCTCGTGCGACTTTTTGCGCCCCGTGACAATCGCTTTGTCCACCCTGCCCTTGCTCGGCCAGATATTTTATTTGCCTGCAAGGCCGGCCCGTTGGCTCCAAGTCTGCGGCCGCAGCACAGCTTGTTGCCGCTCGCGGAGCTGCTCGCAGTCGAGCTCAATTGCGACTATTATGAAGGCCAGGAGGAGCAACTTGTGCAAAAAGCAATCGCGGCGCGAGGCATGGTGCTGATCGCATGGAAACACAACAATATGCACCGCATTGCCAATGCCATTCTGGGCAACAAGACAAGCGCCCCGCAATATTGGCCGCTCGACCGTTTCGATCTCGTCTGGGTCTTTGACAGGCGAGACGGCGCCTGGACCTTCATGCAGGTGCCTCAGCTCCTCCTTGCGGGCGACAGGCAGGATGTGATCGATTAAGCGATGTTTTTGCGGCGAACCCGGCGCGCGGCTATGCTAAAACGTCACGGCGGGAGCAACAAAACATGGCGCCAAGCAAAAGCGCAAAACACCGCTTCGATCGCATCGCTTTCTTGTCCTCCGGCACGCCGGAAGCAAACGCGGCCCGGGCCGACCTCGCCGCGCGCTTCGGCGCGATCGATCCCGAATCGGCCGATGTCGTCGTGGCGCTTGGCGGCGATGGGCTCATGCTACAGACGCTGCACCGCTTCATGGGAAAAAACAAGCCGATCTACGGCATGAAGCAGGGCTCGCTAGGCTTTCTCATGAATGAATTCCATGGGCCCGACCTCAAACAGCGTCTTGACCAAGCGGAAGCATCAATCGTGCATCCATTGCAGATGGAGGCAACCGGCACGCAGGGGGAAAGCGTCAAGGCGCGGGCAGTCAATGAAGTCTCCATCCTGCGGCAGTCCTATCAAGCGGCAAAAATGCGGATTTCGATTGACGGCAAGGAGAGACTCGGCGAACTCATCGCCGATGGGCTGATCGTCGCCACGCCGGTCGGTTCCACTGCCTATAATTTTTCGGCGCACGGACCGATCCTGCCGCTCGACGCGACGTTGATGCCGCTGACGCCGATCGCCGCGTTCCGGCCGCGCCGCTGGCCGGGCGCTCTGTTGCCCGACACGGCGCATGTGACAATCGATATTCTCGAGGCGGAAAAACGTCCCGTCGCCGCCGTCGCCGACCATTTCGAGGTGAAGAATGTCGTGCAGGTAACGGTCGCGATGGATCATGCGACTGGCCTCGTTCTTCTCCACGATCCAGGTCATTCGCTCGACGAGCGGATCCTGCGGGAACAGTTTGGATATTAGAGCGATGACCGGCACAATGGCATTCTTGGGCGGCATATCGTTGCACGCGGCAACGGAGTTTTGGAAAGACTCGCCATCGAACGAAAGCGTTTCGATGGGCGCGTGCAAAGCCTCAATCGCGAGATCTACGACCCGGGCGATGGCGCCGCGATTTTGCTCTACGATCCGGGCCGCTCGCGGGTTGCTCTTGTGCGGCAGTTTCGCGTGCCCGCATTTTTGAAGGACCGTCGTGAAAGCTTGATCGAAGTCTGTGCCGGCCGGCTCGATGGCGAGAACGCCGAAACCAGAATCGTCAAGGAAGCCGAGGAAAAAACCGGATTTGTGGTGCGGCATCCGCGCCGTGTTTTCGAGGCCTATATGAGTCCTGGATGCTTTGCCGAGAAGCTGACCTTTTTCGTCGCGCAATATGAAGCCGAGGACCGGACCGGCAAGGGCGGCGGTCTCGTAGGCGAAGGCGAGGATATTGAAATTTTGGAACCAACGCTCGACGAAGCGCTTGCCATGGTCGGCACTGGCGAAATTATCGATGCAAAGACAATTTTACTTCTACATTATGCCGAACTCGCCGGTCTGTTGCGGGGCGGCGATATTTTTTGCCATGGTCAGAGGGCAACAAGGTAAGTTCTAGGCAAGGCTCAAGCTGCCGCAAGCTCCGCCGCGAAAGCCGCCAGATCGATCGAGAAGCCCTCGACGTTTGCGGGCGTTACGTGCTTTTCCGGCACGATGATTTCGGCTGCCGAAGTTTGCATCCTTGCCCCGGGCGGAAGCAGGCGCGCACTTGCAAAGTCAGGCAACGCGTGAGAGGCCGCCCTGGCACGCCGAAATTCGCGGGCTTCGTTCCGTGCGGCTTCGGCTTCCAGACGGCGCAAGGCCGCGATCAACCGGTCCAGCTCGCCGTGGTTGACGGAAACGCAAGCGCGCAGGACGGAAGCAATAATGGACCCTTGCAAACGCGCGTTCATCGGTCCGCCGCAACCGGATTTCGCAACCGCCTCCAAGCCCGCGACAAAAGCAGGCAGCAAGCGCTCCGGCATATGTGCCGTGCGGTAAAGCGCCGCGAATCCGGCGCCTTTGCTTTCGGCCACGAGGCCCACCACGCGGGCCATCGATACGCCAGTTAGTTCGCCAAGCGCCGTCTCAAGAAGGTGCTTGTTGCCGCAGAGCAATCCGCGCAGCAGAAGTCCGGCGGTCAATTGGCCGGACCGGCGCAGATGCGCGACAAAGTTCAAGATTTCATTTGTTTCGCCCGCCGTCTCGGCGGCTATTTTGACATTGGCTTTTTCACAAGCTTCGCGCGTCAGGCACCGGGCTCTTTCCGGCGTTAGCCCCGCCCGCCCCGTCACCATCGCCGCCAGTGCCTTTGCCGCAGCGCCGGCGAGGTCCGAACGTGACGGCGCCGGCAGATTCGGGCGGGCCAGAAGCGCCGCGCGCAAGTCCGGATCATGGCCATAGCGCTCGATCATTCGGCGGATGGAAAATTCCAACAGCTCCGCGCCTGGGTTAGCGGCGAGAGAAATCAAGGCATCGCGGGCGCCAACCTCGGCGAGCGCCGCTGCCACCGGAGCTGCCACCCACGGCCGACGAGCAATAGCCGATTGCGCGACGGCATCCGCTGTGGCGGCGCACTCGACGAGTTCCGCGTCGGAAAGCAGCGGCGAACGCGCGAGCACGATTGCGGCAACATCGGAGCTGTCGTTGGCAAGAGTTAGCACCATATAATACGGCACATTGGCGGCGCTCGCGAAGCTCTCGGCAAGGGCGCGGCGAACGAGCGGCAAGGAATCATCTAGCAGCCCGGTAAGGGTAAGCCGCGCTTCCTCGCGCTCCGGCTCAGGAAGATTGCCATGCAGAAAAGCGTGTGCGAGCGCGCCCGCGCGTTCGGCCAGCTCCGAAGGAGAAGCGGTCCGCGCCCATTGCAAAAAGTTCTGAACGATCATGAAGTACGAATCCCAAAGAGATTTTCCAGAATCAGTTTCCCCCAACATGGTAAAAGAACGCTTAAACGCCGGGCGGCGCGCCGCCGCCAGACCCACCAATAGGTGCCAGCATCGGATGCGCGATCAATTGCAACCCGGCCCTTCGCGGCACAAGCGCGGCGGCATTTTTTACGAGGATTTCGTCGTCGGGGCATTGATCGAGCACCGGCTGACAAAGACCGTCACGCAAATGGACAATATGCTGTTTTCCAACATGACGCTCAATCCGCAGCCGCTTCATATCGACGCCCATTTCTGCGCCGCCGAAACCGAATGGGGGCGACCGCTGATCAATTCCCTCTTCACGCTTGGTCTCATGGTGGGGATTTCCGTCAACGATCTTACGCTCGGCACCACGATTGCCAACCTTGGGATGACACAAGTGAAATTTACCGCGCCCCTGTTCGAGGGCGACACCTTGCATGTCACGACCGAGGTCTTGCGCAAGCGCTTGTCGAAATCCCGGCCGGACGCCGGCATTGTCGAATTCCTCCACCGCGCGTATCAGCAGGAGGGGAGGCTCGTCGCTGAGTGCAGCCGCCAGGCTTTTATGAAACGGCGGATCGTCTAAACCAATGAGAGTATCTCATGCGCTCGCTGCTTTTCATTCCGGCGGACAGCGAAAAAAAACTCGCGAAAGGGATTGCGTGCGGCGCCGATTGCCTGATTCTCGATCTTGAGGACTCGGTCGCACCCGAAGCCAAGCAGAAGGCGCGGGAGCAGGCGGTTGCCTTCCTCGCCGATGCCGTGCGAGGGAGGCCGCGCCCGCGTCTTTACGTCCGCGTCAACGGGCTCGAATCAGGCCTGACAGAGGCCGATCTTCGTGCCGTTATGCGGGCGCCGCCCGATGGCGTCGTTCTGCCAAAGTGCCGCGATGGCGCCGCGATTCAGCATCTTGGCGCGATGCTTGCCGTCGAGGAAGCGGAGCATGATCTCGCGGACGGCGCGACGCGAATCATCGCGATCGTCACCGAGACGGCGGCGTCGATTTTCAAGATGGGCACTTATGCCGGCGCGAGCCAGCGCCTTGAAGGCCTTACCTGGGGAGCGGAGGATCTCGCCGCCTGTCTCGGCGCCGAAGCGAATAGAGGCAGCGGCGGCGGCTATAGTTTTCCTTACCTTTTGGCGCGAAGCCTGACCCTCTTCGCGGCGGCGTCCGCGGGAGCGCTGGCCATCGATGCCGTGCATGGGAAGTTTCGCGATTTGGCGGGATTGCGGCTCGAATGCGAGGTCGCCAAGCGGGACGGTTTTGCCGGCAAGATGGCGATCCACCCGGCGCAGATCGAAATCATCAATGAGCTTTTCACGCCCTCACGCGAATCGATTGCCAAGGCGCGTGCGATTGTCGCCGCTTTCGAGGCCCAGCCGAAAGCGGGTGTCATCGGCCTCGATGGCGAGATGCTTGATCTGCCGAATCTTACGAAGGCGCGGCGGCTCTTGGCGGGTTATCAGGAGACTTGAGATTTTCCCCGCGACTCGTTTCATGCGGAATTCATGGCGACTGCCGAGGCCGGCGAGGAACCCGCGAGGATATTGGGAATTTGGCGTAGAGGGAGTCTATAATACTGACTTTTATGATTTGTTACCCTTGCCCCTTGGCACGGGCTCGGTATTGCCGACCAGCGGCTAAACGGCCGCAAGCCTATTTTCGGCGAGCGGGCCAAACGCGCCCGGTCCGTTTGGCGTAGTCAATATAGGCATCACCGAACCGTTCGCGCATCATGGCTTCCTCGCGCGGCACGCGGATGAAATAGAGCAGGCCAAAACTAAGGATGGCGGGCGGCCCCGCGATCCAGTTCTGGAACAAAAGCGGCTGCGCGAGCACACAGAGCCAGAGTGCGGCATACATTGGGTGCCGCACACGCGCGTAAACGCCGCGCGTCACCAGCTCGTGATTGTCCCCAAGTTGAAGACTAGCCGACCAGCGCGTGCCGAGATCGGCATGGCTGCGGTGGAACAGCCAAAGCGCAACCGCCATGATCGCCACGCCTGCTACCGCGAGGCTCTCCGGCAGTGCGTAGTCCAGCCGATCAAAGAGAGGCACGGCGACATAGAGCAGCGGAAGCAGCACCGTCGTTGCGATCACGCCGAAAAGCAGCGCATTGTCGAGTCCCGTGACGTGCGCTCCGTCGACCTTCATGGCGGCGGCCCGCCGAGCGTGCGGTGCCCGAACCACCAACCACACGCAGAGCGCCGCAATCCCGGCGAGAACCGGCCAACGCGGGTCAAGGTCGGTGCGCCACAGGTAGAGCAAGGTCGCCCCGAGAGCGATGGCGAGATAAATGATCGGGCCGCGCGCGCCGGTAGCTCCGATGACAGATTGATCCTTGGGTCCAGGGCTTGTCTGCATCGCGCGCATCCTGCTTTCCGCAGCAACTCTTTAGCTCAGCCGCTACTGCAAATCAATCGCAGCTTAACCGTTGATGCGCGACTGTTTGGACGACGGTAAACGTGCGAGTCGCAACGTCGCTCGGAGTGTCACGAGACAGGATGTTGCGATGGAATTGGAACGATTGCGGCGGTTCATTGCCGCTGTCGACTGGCAAAGCTTCCACTGTGTGACGGAGCGTGTGGGCATCGCTCAAAACTCGTTGTCGCGCGGCATCATGACGCTCGAAGACGAGCTTGGCGTCGAACTGTTCGAGCGCAGAAGCACCGGGTTCGTCTCGCCGAGGCCGGACGCGCTTTGATGATCGATGTCAGCTGCATTCTTTCAGACGTGGGCAGGGCGCGAAACCTCGCGTCGGCGGCGTTCTGAATGACCGGCCGGTTGTGGCTGGTAGCGTTCTAAGATTCCACGACTCCGACATTTTCCGGGATCATCGCCGCGTTTCGCGAGCGTTGTCCGAAAATTGCGCTGGATCTGTTTGAGGTGCCGACCGCGATGCAATCGGCTGCGCTTCGGCGCGGCGAGTTGATGGCGATCCTCGACACGGCCAGAAGCGGCGCAAAGCCGCCAAATCTCATCGTCAGGACAAACGCTTCTGCGCTTCCAAGCTTTGATACTTCGAGGCTGGACCTCAATGCGATGATGTCGATTGCTATTCCACCGGTCCTGACCAATCTCGCGACACCAGTCGCAAGTCCCTATTCAATGCGGGATTTTTCGGGTTTTGGCGAAGCGGCTGTGGCTGCCTTTGCGATTGTCGACCGGCTGAACCGATGGCCTTCGGCGTTCTATTCGCATTGTCCGCGGCGGTCGGCCCGTTCATCGGCCAAAATCTTGGGGCAAATTTAGTTTTTATAAGTTAGCTATAACTTTATCCATATCGCCCATGACCTGCGAACTCGCGAACATAATTGTATGCTTTCATAGTAAAAAAGTAAATTGAAATAATCTTTTTAAGCCTAGGTTGGCGTTCGAATGTTGTAATCCGCTTCCAGTCTTTGCGGCCCGCCTCGGCGTTGCGTCCGGAAACGAGGAGGCAACCGCTCGAAGCTCGATGATGCGCGATTCACCTTTTGGCAGGCAGACCAGCACCATGAAAACAGCTCGTCTCGCAGTTCTTGGCATTGCCCTCGTGGCCGGAGTCGGGGCCGCGGCCCTAGCCAGCTCAAAGCCGCCGCCGAGAGCGGCGGCGCCACCCCCGCTATCGACCGACGGCATCCTGGTCGCGGCAAAGGATCTGAGCTTTGGTGCCGCCGCCGACGAGAGCGACCGGCGCTGGGAGGACTGGCCAAACGACCATATTCCGGAAGACCTCGTCGGCAAAACCGCCTCGCTCCGCGGCGCCGAGGAACTACAAGGTTCCATTGACCGGTCCAATTTTGCCGCCGGCAAGCCTTTGCGGCGGGACCGCCTGGTCGAAGGTCCGCATTCCTTCTTTCTCGTCGCGATTTTGTCAAAGGGCAGCCGCGCGGTGGCGATCAACATCGACACGCAAGGTTCAAGCGAGGCAGGTGGGTTTATCCTGCCAAACGACAGAGTCGACGTGATCCGCATTATTCATGACGAGGATGCCCGCAGCTCCCATATGACAGGCAAACCATCACAATGAAAACAGCTCGTCTCGCAGTTCTTGGCGTTTCCCTCGTAGCCGGAATCGGTGCCGCGGTCCTAGCTGGCCGCTCTAATCCCCCGCCGGTGCAACCTCCTCCCCCCGCACCATCGACCGACGACGTGCTGGTCGCGGCCAAGGAGCTGGACATTGGCAACTATGTCGACGTGGCGGATCTGCGCTGGGACGCTTGGCCGAAGGACCATATCCCGGAAGGCCTCATCCGCAAAAGCGCCTCGCCCGCTGGCGTTGAGGAACTGAGGGGCTCCATTGCGCGCGCCAATTTCGCGCCGGGAGAGCCATTGCGCCGCGAGCACCTGAGCAAAAGTTCGGATTTCCTCGCCGCCGTCTTGCGCCCCGGCATGCGCGCGGTGGCGATCAATATCGACGCGCAAGGTTCGAGCACGGCAGGCGGGTCTATTCTGCCGCCGAACGATAGAGTCGACGTGGTCCACACTTTTCTGGACGCACACGCCGGCAATTCCTTTTTCAGCCAGATCATCCTGACCAACATTCGCGTTCTCGCGATTGGTCAGAATTTTCAGGAGAAAAATGGCGAGCACGTCGTCAACGGAGTCAATGCAACCTTGGAAGTCACGCCAATTCAAGCCGAGACCCTCGTGCTTGCCCAGCGTACTGGCCAGCTGTCGCTGATCTTGCGCAGCATGACCGACGCGAAGGCAACCGGCGGGTAGCCGCCAAGCCGCGACAACGGGCTTATCGTGGTCCGCAATTTCGTGGGAAACCGAAACAAGGCGTATTGAGCATACGGTGTCACGCGAGCAAGGAACCGGCCGCGCAACCGATCGAAGGAGCACGCAAGGTCATGGAGATCCGCAAATGAAATGCCTGTTCCCAATCCTGGCCACGGTAATAGTGGCAAGCCTTTCAGTCCCGGCGTGCTTTTGCGAAGCTGACGCGCAAGAAAAGATAGAATCCTCTCCTGGCGGCGGCGTCGCGCCAAAGCGGATCTCGATGGGTGTTGGCAAATCCCGCATCGTCGATCTGCCCCAGGACGCGGCGCAAATCTTCGTCGCCAATCCAAGGGTGGCGAATGCCCTCGTGCGCTCTCCGCGCAAGCTCTACGTCATCGGCATGGATACCGGCCAGACAAGCATTTTTGCCTTGGATGAGCAAGGTCGTCAGATCGCCGCTCTGGAGGTCAGCATTGGCCGCGATGTTGGCGAGCTTCAGCAGATCCTGCGCGCCGCGATGCCGGCGGCGGCGATCGCCGCGCGGACCGTCAACGATACCATCATCTTGACCGGAGCCGTCGACTCCATCGAAGACGCGCAGCGTGCGTGCGATATCGCGAAGGGCTTCGTGCAGCTGGTCTCTGCCGCGGCTGCCTCCGGCGCGTCGGGGGCGCCGGGCGCGTGCGCGGATGGCAGGATCGTCAATGTGCTCACCATACGCGGCCGCGATCAGGTGATGTTGAAGGTCACCGTCGCCGAAATTGACCGCGAAATCGCCAAGCAACTCGGCATCACCACAAGCGAGCTGACCGCCAGCTGGGGCGCGTTCAGCCAATTTAACCCATTCGCGATCAAGGGCGTGATCGCGTCCGCGGGAGGTAGCCCCGGGTATCCGATAAGTGCCACGACGTCTGCGCTGACTGCGCATAATCCGGCCAACACTTTAAGCGCGACGCTGCAAGCCTTCGAGCGTTACGGCGTCACGCGCATCCTCGCGGAGCCCACTGTTACCGCCGTATCGGGCGAAAGCGCGAAACTCACCGTCGGCGGCGAGATACCGGTTCCCGGCCCGCCACAGTGCCAGAATAACGTTTGCACGATCACCGTCGTCTACAAGGACTATGGTGTCACCTTGCGGTTCACCCCAATAGTTCTGGCGGAGGGCCGCATCGAGCTACACCTTGCAACTGAAGTGACTGATATCGATACTACCCAAGCAGCCGCGACAATCGGTGGCTTCCCCGTTCCCGCATTTCTCACCCGCAAGAATGAGACGACGGTCGAAGTACCCTCGGGAGGGTCCATCGCCTCCGCCGGGCTTCTCCAGACGAAATCGCAGCAAGTCATCAATGGCCTTCCGGGCCTCCTCAACCTGCCGATACTCGGCGCGCTGTTTCGCTCGAACGACTACCAGAAGCAGGAAACCGAACTCATGATTGTCGTGACCCCCTATACCGTCAAACCGGCGAAACCCGACGAAATCGCGAGGCCGACCGATGGTTTCGCGGATTCGAGCGATCCGCAAGCCTGGCTGCTCGGGCGGGTCAACCAGCTCTACGCCTCGCCTGGCAATCCGGAGGCCATCGCGGATTACAAGGGGCCAGTCGGTTTCATCCAGGATTGAGGCCTAGGCAGCCGAATTGAGAAAGCTCAGCATCCGATGTCAGTCATGATCCGCTCCGCGCATGCCGCCCGAAACTTGGCTTCCCCAACAGTTGCCTTGGCGCGAAATCTTCTCCCTCTCTGCTTGCTGCTTCCGCTCGCCGGTTGTGGCACGACGGAGCGCATGGTCGTATCCTCGATCCCGCTGGACGATTACCGGGTCCGCCACCCGATCGTGCTCGCCGAGGCACCGCGCACGCTGGACATTTTTGTCGAGCCAACGACCGGCCAATTTGACCGCCGGTCCGCGGCGCAGCTGCGCGAATTCGCCGGCCTCTACCGCAAATTCGGCCGCGGACCGATCAGCATCATGCCGCCGGCCTTCCCCGGGGGCACAACCCCCGTGGCGCCACTCCGCAACGCTCTTCTTTATAGCGCGGGGGCGCATGTGCGTACCATTGTAGCTCCCTATCCGGCCAGTCCGAATCTTGCTGCGCCGGTCCGGTTGAGCTTTCTTGGCCTCAAGGCAAGTGTCGCGGACCGCTGTGGACAATGGCCACGGGACCTTGCCATTGGTAGCGGCGCCGCCGTGGACTGGAGCAACAGGCCATACTGGAATTTCGGCTGCGCATATCAATCCGCGTTCGCCGCGCAGGTCGCCGATCCACGCGATCTCGTGACGCCACAAGGGGAGACGCCGGCGGACACCGTCATGCGTACCCGCGCCATCGAAAGCCTTCGCAAGGGCGAGGATCCTGGCACGAACTGGAAATTGGTCAATTCCTCGCTCAGCCAAGTCGGAGCATATTGATGAAAGGCCCAGCTGACTTTGAACCCGCGCAAATTGCCCCGGTGCCGCGCATCTCCCTGCAAGCTTTCTGCGAATCGCCCGAAACCGCGCGGATCGTCCAGGCGGCCGCAACCGATCGCCGAATGGAGCGGGCGCATGTGAGCGTGCACTTGGGCGGCGCGCTCGCCGCGATCGAGGCCTACCGCGACGCTCCAACGCCAAACGTCATCGTCCTCGATTCTTCCGCCGGCCGCGGCGAACTCGTCTCGCACATCGACGCCCTTGCCGAATTCTGCGACTCCGGCACCAAGGTGGTCGTCGCCGGGCGCACCAACGACATCATTCTTTACCGCGAGCTTATCGCGCGTGGCATCAGCGAATATCTCGTCGCGCCTTTCGATGTCCTCGAATTCGTCCGCGCAATCTCTCATCTTTACACGAGCGCGGGAGCAAAGCCCATCGGCAAGATCATCGCCATAACCGGGGCCAAGGGCGGGATCGGCGCATCCTCGATCGCGCATAACATCGGCTTCTCGATCGCAAGGGACCTCGATATCCAAACCGTCATCGTTGATATGGATTTGGGCTTCGGTACAGCGGGGCTCGACTTCAATCAAGATCCGCCGCAGGGCATCGCCGAAGCTGTATTCGCGCCGGACCGTATCGACGAAAATCTCGTCGACCGGCTGTTAACGAAATGCGGCGAAAAGCTGAGCATTCTAGCTGCTCCCGCGACACTCGACCGGATGTATGACTTTTCAGCAACCGCCTTCGACTCGCTGATCGATATTTTGCGCGCCACCACGCCTTGCGTCATTTTGGACATTCCACATATTTGGACCGCGTGGGCAAGACGCATGCTCATCAACGCCGATGAAATCGTGATCGTCGCAGCACCTGATCTCGCGAATCTGCGCAACACAAAAAACATGCTGGATATGTTGCGCTCGGCGCGGGCGCATGATGGGCATCCAAAGCTCATTATGAATTGTGTGGGAATTCCGAAGCGGCCCGAGATCAGCGTCAACGATTTCGCCAAGGCGGTCGATCTCGTGCCTTCTGGAATCATTCCTTTCGCGCCGAAGCTCTTTGGCCCGGCCGCCAACAATGGGCAGATGATTGCAGAAGTCGAGGCGGCCGGGAAACTCGCGGGAATGATCAGGGATCTTGCACGAAAAATTACCGGGCGGAACGAAACGCCTAAGGCGAAGCGGAACCTTTTCGATCCTTTGATGATGTGGCTCGGCCGGAATCAGGCATCCAAAGCCGATCTCGGTGCCTTGCGCGGTGCAAGTCCAAATCAGTCATGACCGCGATCGCGACGCACGTGGTCGGGGGGCCGGCGTGCCGGCCCGGGAATGCGATGCGGACCGGCGCGCGGAGCCAATGCCGTTAGGAGGTCTACTATGTCGTTCGGCAAGCGTTCAGTCTTCGAAGCCCCCGACAAAACCCCGGCGGTCGCGGCAACTCTTGCCGTAGCGGCAAAGCGGATCGGCATCCCGGCTAGTCAGAGCGCGCCGCCACCGCCACAATCGGCTTCGGAGCCGCAGCGTTCCGAGGACTATTACGTCACCAAGAGCATGATCTTTGGCGCGCTTGTCGAGGCTATCGACCTGTCGCAATTGTCGCGCCTCGACGCGGAAAACGCACGCGAAGAAATCCGCGACATCGTCCACGAAATCGTCGCGATCAAGAATGTCGCCGTGTCGACCGGCGAACAGGAAGACCTGATTGACGATATCTGCAATGATGTTCTCGGCTACGGGCCCCTCGAACCTCTTCTTGGCCGCGACGACATTGCCGACATCATGGTGAACGGCGCCACCCGCACCTTCATCGAGGTCGCCGGCAAGATCCAACTGACCAACATCCGCTTTCGCGACAACGCACAATTGATGAACGTTTGTCAGCGTATCGTCAGCCAGGTGGGGCGCCGGGTCGACGACGCCTCGCCAATTTGCGACGCGCGTCTCGCTGACGGCTCGCGCGTCAACGTCATCGCCCCGCCGCTTGCGATTGACGGGCCCGTTCTCACCATCCGTAAATTCAGAAAGGACAAGCTGACCCTGGATCAGCTGATCCGCTACGGCACTATCTCGCCCGAAGGCGGCGAGATTCTCAAAATCATCGGCCGGGTGCGCTGCAATGTCTTGATTTCTGGTGGGACGGGCTCGGGAAAGACAACTCTTCTCAACTGCATGACCAATTACATCGACACCGACGAACGCGTGATTACCTGCGAGGACGCGGCCGAACTCCAACTGCAGCAACCGCACGTAGTCCGCCTCGAAACGAGACCGCCGAACATCGAAGGTAGCGGCGCGATTACAATGCGCGATCTCGTCAAGAACTGTCTGCGCATGCGGCCCGAACGAATCATCGTTGGCGAGGTCCGCGGTCCTGAGGCGTTCGACCTGTTGCAGGCGATGAACACCGGTCACGACGGTTCGATGGGCACCGTGCACGCCAATTCGCCGCGCGAGGCGTTAAGCCGTCTCGAAGCCATGGTTACCATGGGTGGCTATGCGCTGCCGCCGAAGACCCTTCGGGAAATGATCGTTTCCTCTATCGATGTCATTGTCCAGGCGGCAAGGCTTCGTGATGGGTCACGCCGGATCACTCATATCACCGAAGTCATGGGCTTCGAGGGAGATGTCGTCACAATGCAGGATCTGATTGTCTATGAGGTCACCGGAGAAGACTCCTCTGGCCGCCTACAAGGGCGCCACCGCTCGACGGGGATTGGGCGCCCGCGGTTCTGGGAGCGGGCCCGCTACTACGGCGAGGAAGAACGTTTGGCGCGCGCCCTCGACGCTTCCGAACTCAACGATGCTTCCGAGTTCCCGAACTCAGCGGCAGTCTCCAGTAGCACAGCAAAAAGGAGACTCTGACATGAACATGCACCTGTGGATCATCATGGGCCTTACGATGGTCGCGAGCGGGGGCATCGTCCACGTTTTCATCTATCCTTACCTTTCTGGGGACATAAAGGCTGAAAAGCGCCAGGCGGCGTTGCGGCCGGCGGCGGCGAAGCGAGGTGCCGAGCGCCAAGCCGACGCCGCGAGCCGCCGCAAACAAATAACCGAAAGCATCAAGGAGCTCGAACTACGCGGCAAACGAAAGAAGCAATCGCTGGAAGCGCGAATCGCTCAAGCCGGTCTCTCCTGGACTCGCAACAAATATATCGCCGCTTCGCTCGCCTCGGCGGCATTTTTCGGCGGCCTAGTTTGGCTGTTCAGAGCCCACCCCGTCGTGATCGTGGCCGCCGCGGGGGTCGGAGGTTTCGGTTTTCCGGCATGGATTCTTAGGTTCTTGCGCAAGCGCCGTTTGAAGAAATTCGTCGATGAATTTCCCAATTCGGTCGACATTATCGTCCGGGGCGTCAAGGCTGGACTGCCGCTCGGCGATTGTCTGCGGGTTATCGCGACGGAATCGGCCGAGCCGGTCCGGGGCGAATTCCGCCAGATCGTAGAGGCACAGGCCATGGGCTTGTCAACCGGCGAAGCAGTTGAGCGAATAGTCGAGCGCGTCCCGATCGCAGAGGCGAGCTTCTTCGCGATCGTTATAAATATTCAGCAAAAGGCTGGCGGCAATCTTGCCGAAGCCCTGGCCAATCTATCGACCGTGCTGCGGGAGCGAAAAAAAATGAAAGGAAAAATCAAAGCGATGTCGGGTGAAGCGAAGGCCTCCGCCTCCATTATCGGCAGCCTGCCTGTTATCGTGGCCGTCATGACCTATGTCACGAGCCCGAAATATATAGAACTGTTGTGGACCACGCAGACTGGCGAACTCGTCCTGGGCGGCTGTGCCTTGTGGATGGGTATCGGAATATTCGTTATGAAAAACATGATCAATTTCGACTATTAGATCGGCGGCGCTGGTACCCAGCCATTGCCCAATTTGGCTCAACCCATCTGTCCTAGATTCGCCAACATTGAGACCCTCCCGCACGCGTGGTGCAAATGCTCGACCTGATTTACAGCAAGCTAACCGATCCGCAAATGCTCGGCCTTTACACCAAGCTGACCGATCCGCAATTTCTGCTAAGCACGCTCGTCGCGGTCGCAACGATGCTGACGATTCTAACCGTCGCCATGCCGCTGATCGAGTCCGACACTCTGAGCCAGCGCATGAAATCCGTTGCGACCGAACGCGAACGTATGCGGGCGCGGGCGCGAGAGAGGCTGACTGCGGATAAGCACAAGCTTGGCCTCCGTCAGGAGACAAAAGCGTATATGAAACAAATCGTTGAGCGCTTCAGTCTGTCGAAATGGCTAGGCACCGACCAAGCAAAAACGCAAATGGCGATGGCCGGCTTTCGCGGCCCTCAGGCGGAAGTGGCGTTTCTATTCTTCCGGCTGGTTACACCGGTGCTAGGCCTTGCGATTTCCGCCTTCTATACTTTTGTCGTGACCCGCTTCGCGCTGGCTGTCACCTTCAAGGCCGGCATTATCGTGTTGGTCACCTATATCGGCCTGAAAATGCCCGAACTCTACCTCAAGAACACGATCGGCAAACGCCAGCATTCGATGGGCCGCGCCTTTCCCGACGCCATGGATCTGTTGCTCATCTGCGTCGAGTCCGGCATGTCGATCGAACATGCGTTTCGCAAGGTCGCGCAGGAGATCGGCGTCCAGTCCATACCGCTTGCCGAGGAATTGACGCTGACGACAGCGGAACTTTCGTTTCTTCCAGACCGGCGCTCGGCATTTGAAAACCTTGGCCTCAGGACCGGGCTAGACTCGGTGAAGCAGATCACGACCGTTCTCATTCAGGCCGAGCGTTACGGTACTCCTCTTGGCAACGCCTTGCGGATCGTTGCCCAGGAAAGCCGGGACAATCGTATGCATCTCGCCGAAAAAAAAGCTGCGGCATTGCCGCCCAAATTGACGGTGCCGATGATATTGTTTTTTCTCCCCGTTCTTTTCGCGGTCATCTTGACGCCGGCAATCATTCAGATCAACCACACGACATCCTGAAAAACTCGAACCGCCCAGGGTTTGTTCGCAACTTTATGGCCTCCTCGCCCTCGGGCCGGCACTTCGAGCTTCAGTTAATGAGCGAACCTCGGATACGATTTCGCGGCCCCGGCTTCCCCTCATATCCGCTCCGGGTTCCCAGCGACCGTGAAGAGGAGCTTGGCGTCGCCGAAAAGGCGTTTTGACGCCCGTTTGGCGTCTTCCATTGTCACGCCGGCGATCAGCTTGTTGCGCTCATCAAGATATTCGACGCCGAAACCTTCGCTTTGCAAATTGACAAGTTGGCCAGCGATCTTGGTCGAGGTGTCGAAACGCAGCGCATAGGAGCCGATCAGATATTTTTTTGCCTTATCGAGTTCTTCCTCTGTCGGCCCACACTCCGCAAGGCTTGAGATCTCCTTCTCGATGACAGCCATCGATTCGGCGGCGCGCTCGTTCTTGGTCGCCGTGCCACCGTAAAACATAGCAGCGTGATCGTAAGTCACAAGCTGCGAATAGACCGAATAGGCCAGTCCGCGTTTCTCTCGCACCTCGCGAAACAGGCGCGCCGAAAAAATGCCGCCGCCTAGAATATGGTTGACGACCATCGCAGGGATGTAATCCGCGTCCCCGCGGGCGAGCCCCTCGCGACCGAAGCGAACCGTCGATTGCGGCACGTCGATAGGGTCGACATGGCACGTGCCCGTGCCGGAAAAAGCGCCGGGTGCGACGAAATTGAGAGAGGCCTTCTCCGGCAGCTGGCCAAACACTTCGTCGAGATGGCCCGCGAGTGTTGCCGCGTCGATCGCGCCGACGGCGGCGATCTTCAAATTGTCTCGCGCAAACGTCGCGGCACGCATTTCAATTAAGTTGGCGCGCGTGATCGTGGGCAGGGTCGAGAGTTCGCCGCGCACGGGCTGGCCATAGGGATGATTTGGATAGGCCAACGCGCGGAGGCTTCGGCCCGCGACGAAGTCAGGATCGTTCGCCTCGCGTTTCAGACCGGCGGCGATCTGGCTCACCACCCGCTCGAAGGATTCCGTGTCGAGACGCGCTTCGGTAACGGCGAGTTGCAGGAGCACGAAGGCGCGGGCCGAATTACGTGACAAGCTCTGCAGGCGTCCGGCCAGAATGTCGCGGTCGGCGGAAAACGACATTTCGATCGCGTCCTCGTCGAGGGCGCGATGAAAGCCGTCCGAGTCATAGGCTCCAGCCCCTTCGTCGAGGAGACCCGAAAGAAGCGCGGCGGCGCCGGGCTTGCCGATCGGATCCTGCGCGGCGCCGCCCTTGAAAGCAAATTCGAGGGCGATGAGGGGAATCGAATAGTCCTCGACGAGCCAAGCCTCGATTTCGCCTTGGGAGACGACCTTCTGTACAGTCGATGCGCGTGACGGGGTTCCGGCGGTGGCAAGCGCGATCATGTATTTATCCAAAGACCAAGTATTTTAAGCAGAGCCGCGCGCAAAAACGAGTTCAGAGCGCGCAGGAGTCAATAATGTCCGCGCCAGTCGGGGCGGGGTAGGATTCGGCCGGCAAGAGAAAGCCCGTCACACTTCGCCGCTTGTCGAGCCAGAGCGCCGCCTTCTTCACGTCGTCAGACGTGACCGCCTCGATACGCTCGGGCCAGTGCGCGACATCCTCAAGGCAGAGGCCCGCCGCGAGCGAGGCGCCATACCAGTGCGCCAGAGTCGCCTGATTATCCTGGGCGTAGACCGCCTCGGCGACGAGACGGTTTTTGGCGCGTTTGACATCGGCCTCTTGGACTCCCTGCGCGACGCGGGCGATCACGGCATCGACCGCGGCATCGATAGTCGCTAGGCCAACGCCCGTTGCCGGTACCGCGAAGACGTAGAAACGCGTGTCGTCAACCGCGGTGCCCTGATATTGAGCTCCTGCCGCAACCGCGAGCTTGCCGTCCATGACCAAGGTCTTGAACAACAGGCTCGCCTGGCCGCCACCAAGCAGATGGGCGAGAACTTCGAGCGCTTCGGCCTCGCCGGGCGCGGCCGACTTATAGGACGGCACCAGAAAGACGCTTTGATGCGACGGCTGCTCCACCTTTTCGTCAAAGAGCGTCACGAGACGATGCGCGCGCGGCTCGGGCTCGCGCGGACGCAGCCGTTTCGGTGACTCGCCACGGGCGGCAACGGGACCGTAATATTTTTCCGCGAGGCCGATGACATCCGTTGCGTCTACATCACCGGCCACGACGAGAATCGCGTTTTCGGGAGTATAGAAACGATCATAATAGGCGAGCGCGTCGGCCCGTTCGAGGCTTTCGATCTCATGGCTCCAGCCAATAATCGGCTTGCCGTAGGGATGCTGCGTAAACAGCGCCGCCTGGACGGCTTCATTGAGCTGATTGGATGGGTCGGAATCGGTGCGCATCCGCCGTTCCTCGAGCACGACATCGCGCTCGGTCTCAACCACCTCACCGGTCAGGACAAGGTTCTTCATCCGGTCGGCCTCATAGTCCATGCAGACGCCTAAGTGCTGCTTGGCGACGCGCTGGAAATAGGCGGTATAGTCATTGCCGGTAAAGGCGTTCTCCTGGCCGCCGAGATCGGCGACAAGCTCTGAAAATTTGCCTTGCGGATTGGCCTTGGTGCCCTTGAACATCAAATGTTCGAGGAAATGCGCAATGCCGGACTTGCCCGGCGGATCGTCGGCGGAGCCGTTGCGATACCAGACCATATGCGTCACGACAGGCGCGCGGTGATCTTCGATGACGACGATCTCGAGGCCATTTGCGAGCTTTGCCTGGGTAATCGCCGGCCCCACGGGTTTGCCTTGCGCTTGCGCAAGAGGGTTCAGAAAGACCCTCTCCCGCGCCGCCGCGGCTTCTCCAAAAGACATTCCATCCATCGCTCTCAAAGGTGCCCCATCGCTGGCGAGGAACCACGCGGGAGCACCACTTGGCCCGTCGCCGTCTCTCAAGAGGAAAGGTTTGTTCAAATATAGGATGGAATTTCAAAAAGCGGCAAAGTTTTATCCGGCCGCACCGGTTGTGCAGCTTCTGACCCGCCCAAGGCGTCTGGATGCAATCCGCCCGTCAAGACAGCGGGGTCAATTATCGACCGAGGTTTTGGGACGCTGCGACCGGATATAGGCTCCCGGATCTGCCGCGTCCGGCTGGTCTTTCGGCGCTTCGACGGTTGCCTTGGCAACCCCTGTCGCCTGTCTGTAGCCCGCGGGTGGCTCGGTCAGATATTTGCGCGGCGGCTCCGGTCCCGGCTGGACGGTATCCGAATGAAAGCCGGTCACGATGGACTTAAGAACTTTCCACGGCGTGTAGAGACATAGCGGCGTCCCAGCGCCCGCCTCACATTCGTCGGGGGGGCCATCCGAAGGCAGTGGGCCACGGCCGTGCTGGAGCTCCGTCTGCGACATTTCAACCCGCGAATTTGGCGTCAACTGCGGCGCCGGCCTTCGCGAATCCAACGCCGCGCGGCGCTCCGCGGCAATATCGGGATCCTTTGGCCAAGCTGGGCCGCGCACCGCCTCTTTCGGCGGCGGCAGATCGGTGCGCGGCGGAACGACGATTGGCGCCCTGGCCCGGTAATCGATCGAGTCTTGCTCCTTGTCGAACTGCATGCCGACAAATCCGAGCACTGAATTGAACATATTGGTGTCTTCCTCCGCCCGCACCGGTGCCGTGCTGGACAATCCCGCAGCGGACAGGAGAGCGGCCGCGGCCGTCGCTAAGCCAAGCCTACGCCGTAACACCGTGTCGAAGATCATAAAGTCTAACCTCTTCATTCTCGGGTCGCTCCGCAATCCGCGATGTCCAAAATCTTCACCCCCGCCATTATCATTTTATCCGCGTTCAGGGCTTTTTGGAGGCGGCTGGCTGGCAATAAAACGTCACTCCCAGGGGGCGCTCTTGATCTCACGGGACTTGTTTGCAGGGACAATGGAATCGCAAATCAGGAGCGCCACGCCGGCCACGATCGCGGCATCCGCCAGGTTAAAGACATACCAGGAGAACGACCCGGCATGAAAAAGATAGAAATCGGCGACAAACCCGTAGGCCAGACGGTCATAGAAATTACCGAGCGCGCCGCCAACGATCAGGCCAAGGCCGAGGCCAGCGATCTTTGTTCCGGCCCGCCAGAGCAAGACCCCAAGAAGAGCCGTGGAGGCAAAAATAAAGATCAACAAGGCGAGACGCTGACCTCCGGTCTGCGCCGGCAGGAGCGAATAAGAAATGCCTGGGTTTTTGGCATAGACCACATCGAGGAAAGGAGTGAGCCGGACCGGCTGGCGCGCCTCGATTCCGTAAATAAAGATAAGCCAAAGCTTGTTCGCCTGGTCGGCAAAAAGCGTGACACACATCGCCGCTATGCCGAGCCAGCGCGGTGTCACGGCCATTGCCCCAAGATCCGCAATTCCCTCAACGCCCCTGCGTCGCGAGGGCTCACATCCGGAAATTCAGGATCGCTGCCGACCAACGGAGAGATTTTCCAGGACCTCGCGCATTTTCGCCCCTCGGCGAGAGCCGGCAGAACGGCGACACCTGGGGTGCCGGGAAGGCGGAAAGCGCCGATTGGCGCCTCTCCGGCTTCGATCACGATGCCGGAGGTGATACAGACCTCGGCGAAATCGATCGTCTCCAGAATCGCACGCAGATCATCGTCGGCGACAAAGACCCTTGGCGCCGCCTCAAGCGAAGCGCCGATCCGCTTTTGCGCCCGCTCGATCTCCAGCGCCCCGGTAACGACCAAACGAACGCGGCGGATTTGCTCCCATTTTTCCGCAAGCGCGTCGTCGCGCCACGAGGACGCAATTTTTGGGAACGCTTCGAGATGCACCGAAACCGCGCCGGGATAACGCGCGAGCCACGCCTCTTCCGATGTGAACACCAGGACCGGCGCGAGCCACAAGGTCACACTGCGAAAAATCTGCTCGATTGCTTCGAGCGCGGCGCGCCGCTTTACGCTCGAAGGCGGTTCGCAATAAAGCGTGTCCTTGCGAACGTCGAAATAAAAAGCCGAAAGATCGGTGTTGAGGAAAGCCGTCAAGCGCGCGACAACGCGCTTATAGTCGAAGTTCCGATAGGCATCGCGGATCTCGCTATCCAATTCGGCGAGGCGATGCAGCATCAGTCGTTCAAGTTCGTCCATCGCCTCGAAGCCGGCCGTGTTCGCCGGGTCGTAATGAGCGAGCGAGCCAAGCATCCAGCGGATCGTGTTGCGGAGTTTCCGGTAAGTCTCGACGAAGTTTTGTAATATTTCCGGGCCGATGCGCACGTCATCGGAATAGTCGGATGCCGCCACCCAAAGCCGCAAAATATCGGCGCCGGCATCCTTGATGACGGTTTGCGGCGCCACGACATTGCGGAGCGATTTTGACATCTTCTGGCCCTTCTCGTCGAGAAAGAAACCGTGGGTCAGAACCGCGTCATACGGCGCGCGCCCGCGCGTGCCACAAGATTCGAGCAGCGAAGACTGGAACCAGCCGCGATGCTGGTCCGAGCCTTCGAGATACAGGATTTCGTCAGCGCCGCCGTCGCGGACCCGGCAAATGCCCGCGAGTTGAGGAAATCGCTTCGGATCGCCGAGCGTGAAGGCGTGGGTCGAGCCCGAATCGAACCAGACATCGAGAACGTCGTCGATTTTTTCATAATTTTCCAAGTCGTAATCAGCGCCGAGGAAGCGCGCGGCCGCGTCTGCCGCGAACCAGGCGTCGGCGCCCTCTTGCTCGAAGGCATTGGCGATGCGTTGGTTGACCTTCTCGTCGATAAGGATTTCCTCTGTGTCCTTATCGACAAAAATCGCGATCGGCACGCCCCAGGCGCGCTGGCGCGAGACGACCCAATCGGGGCGGTTTTCGATCATCCCAGTGATGCGATTTTCGCCGGCGGGCGGATACCATTTCGTGATCCCGATCTCGCGCAGCGCGGTCTCGCGGAGCGTTCCGTGACCGTCGATCGCCTTATCGAGCGCAATAAACCATTGCGGCGTATTGCGGAAGATGACCGGCTTTTTCGAGCGCCAGGAATGCGGATATTGGTGCTTTAATTTTCCGCGCGCGAGCAGGTTGCCTGCCTCGATGAGGGCCTTGACGACCGCCTCATTGGCATCGCCCTTATTGCCCTTGTCGTCGATGACACTGCGGCCTTGGAATCCCGGCGCTTCGTTGGTGAAGAAACCATCCGCATCGACGGTGTAGGGAATGCGCGTATCGATTTTCTGCGCTTCGAGCGCCGCCTTGTTCGCGGTCCAAATATCAAAGTCGTCGCGGCCGTGACTAGGCGCGGTATGGACAAAGCCCGTGCCGGTCTCGTCGGTGACATGATCGCCGTCGAGGAGCGGCACTCTGAAATCGTAGCCCGGAACCGTCTCAGCAAGCGGATGCGCGCAAAAAAGACCTACTGTATTCGGAAAAAAATCGGCCACCCGCTCGAAAGAGTCGACGCGCGCCGCCTTCAAAACGTCGGGGGCAAGGCTGTCCGCCATGACAAAGATTTGGCCTTCTTTCGCCCAGTTTCCCGGCGAAGAGGCAGTGACACGATAGCGTCCATACTTGATTTTAAAGGAGAACGAGACCGCCCTATTAGCAGGCAACGTCCACGGCGTCGTTGTCCAGATCACTATGGAAGTGCGATCAAGACCAAATTCCCTCAGTTGGTCAGGACCCAATAAATGCACAGGGCGCTTCGCGGCTTGGTCCTGTACCCACGCCGCGATAATTGGAAACGCCACATAGACCGCGTCGCTTACGATGTCCTCGTACTCGACCTCCGCCTCGGCGAGCGCGGTTTTTTCAACGACGCTCCACATTACCGGCTTCGAGCCGCGATAGAGCGTCCCGTTCGCCGCGAATTTCATAATTTCCCGCGCGATCTGCGCTTCCGCGGGAAAGCTCATCGTGAGATAGGGATGCTCCCAATCCCCGATCACGCCGAGGCGCTGAAATTCCTCACTTTGAATGGCAACCCAATGTTCGGCAAAAGCGCGGCACTCGCGGCGGAACTCGTTGATGGGCACGGAATCTTTGTTTTTGCCCTTGGCGCGATAGTTTTCCTCGATCTTCCATTCGATCGGAAGGCCGTGACAATCCCAGCCCGGCACATAGTTTGAGTCCTTGCAAAGCATCCGCTGCGAGCGGGTCACCAAGTCTTTAAGGATCTTGTTCAAGGCATGGCCGGTATGAATATTGCCATTGGCATAGGGCGGCCCGTCATGCAGGACGAATTTCGGCTTGCCCCGTCCTGCCTCGGTAAGACGCTGGTAAAGATCGATCTCCCGCCAGCGGGCGAGCAACTGCGGCTCTTTCTTCGGCAGTTGGCCGCGCATCGGAAAATCGGTGCGCGGCAGGAAAAGGCTCTTGGAATAATCGGGAGGGCTTTCCGCAAGGCTCTCGCCGCCCGCGCCAATTTTCTGTTTGTCCATGATTGTTTCAGGCCTGCTCCCGCGCCGCAAATCCGCGCCGGCGTCAAATCGAAAAATGATTACCGGCCGGACCGAACGGTAAGCCAAGTGACTTTGACGTTCGGACGCGAACCGGGCCCATAATTCGGAGCAAAAGAAGATCGGGGACGGTGGCCATACGGGTCTTCTAGCAACAGAAACGGAGCGAATAAAGTCGTTTAGCCACATTGGCTAAAGCGAGGCAGATAACCACGCCCTGCCCGAAAGTTGCGGATAAGCCGAAGGAGCGCGGATTGATTGTTGATTTTCACCTCAAGGGGGGCTGTTGATCTTGTCTTTCGCCCGGCCGGCACGGGCGCGCGCGGCTTTAAAAAAAATCTGGCACGCACTTATGTTCAGCCCGGAGTAACTTGCGTATGAAATGCTGTAACGGTCCTTGGTGAATTGAGCCATGCCGATCCGTTGTCTCGATCCCGTACTCGTCGACCGCATCGCAGCGGGCGAAGTCGTCGAGCGGCCGTCCGCCGTCGTCAAGGAACTCGTCGAGAATGCGCTCGACGCGGACGCCTGCCGCATCGATGTCGTGATCGAATCGGGCGGCCGGCGGCTCATCCGCGTCATCGACGATGGCAGCGGGATGGGTGGCGACGATCTTGGCCTTTCGGTCGAGCGCCATGCGACGTCGAAACTGCCGACGGGCGACCTTTCCCAAATCGCGACGCTCGGTTTTCGCGGCGAGGCCTTGCCGTCGATCGGCTCCGTCGCGGCGCTCGCCATTTTTTCACGTGTGAAAGGTTCGCCGCACGGATTTTCTATCCGCGTCGATCAGGGCAAGAAACAGGCTCTTGCTCCCTGCGGCCTGCCGCAAGGAACAAAAGTCGAGGTCCGTGATCTTTTCGCCGCGACCCCGGCGCGGTTGAAATTTTTGAAGAGCGACCGCGCGGAGGCCCACGCCTGCGCCGATGCCGTGCAGCGCCTCGCGATGGCGAACAAGGAGGTTCGCTTCACTTTTGCTGGCACGGAGACCGCGGGCTTCGATTATTGCGCGCGGGCCGAGGGCGGCGACGCTTTGCTCGCGAGGCTCACCGATGCCGTTGGCGAGGAGTTTCGCGCCAATGCGCTCCGCGTCGACGCGGGACGGGAAGGCTTTCGCCTTGAAGGTTACGCCGGGCTTCCGACCTGGCACAAGGCGAATGCGCAGGCGCAATATCTCTTTGTCAACGGGCGGCCGGTCCGCGACAAGCTTTTGGCGGGCGCCGTGCGCGCCGCTTATGTCGATTATGTCCCGCAAGGCCGCCACCCGGCGCTCGTCTTGTTTGTTGTGTGCGATCCGCGTGAGGTCGATGTCAACGTGCATCCGGCCAAGGCGGAAGTGCGATTTCGCGATTCCGGCCTTGTGCGCGGGCTTCTGATCGGTGCCTTGAAACAGAGTCTGCAAGCTGCGCTGCATCGCGCGACTCCGGCGCATGGCGCCAGCGCGCGTGATTTTCTTGCGCGGCGCGCTACCCCGGCGAGCAGGGCGCCCGCCTATCGTTCCCCCGCCGCCGGTTGGGATTGGCAAAAATCTCCGGCCTATCCGGGATTTGCCGAGGGCGCATCGCAAGGTTGCGGCGATCTTGCGCTCGTTGGCGAGACACTTGCCGCAGACACGCGCGCGCATGACCAGCCACCCGCGCCAGAAAATCTCGATGCGCCGCTCGGTGCCGCGCGGGCCCAAATCCACGATACCTATATTGTTGCCCAGACCCGCGATGGTATCGTCATTGTCGATCAGCACGCCGCGCATGAGCGGCTTGTATACGAAGGCCTGAAAGAGGCCCGCGCGGGCAAGAACGTCACCCGCCAGGCGCTGCTCATCCCGGCGATCGTCGAGATGGGACAAACCGATGTTGAACGGATCGAGGACGCCGGCCCCTTGCTCGCGGAATTCGGTCTCGTTGTCGAGCCTTTCGGCCCGGGCGCGGTCGCGGTGCATGAAATGCCTGCTTTGTTGAAACGCGGCGACGCGGGCCAGCTCGTTCGCGATCTCGCTGCAGCACTTCGCGAGGACGAGCGCGCGTCCGCACCGCTCGAAAAACGGCTCGATCATGTGCTCGCGACGATGGCCTGCCACCAGTCGGTGCGCTCGGGCCGCCGTCTCGGCGGCGATGAAATGAACGCGCTGTTACGCGAGATGGAGCGCACGCCCGGCTGCGGCCAATGCAATCACGGGCGGCCGACCTATGTCGAACTGAAACTCGCCGACGTCGAGAAATTGTTTGGGCGCAGATAGTTCAATGCGCGCCCACGCCTCAGGAAAGGAGACCGACCTTTCCATTCGCGAGATCATAAACCCCGCCAACGATCTTCACCTGTCCGGTTTGCGCGAAACTCGCTAGCAAGGGTTGCGCGGTTTCGAGCCGTTTCACGTTAAGCGCAACATTTTCCGTGATCGCGGCCGCGAGAAGATCCTTTGGCGACTTCGCTTTCGCGGCCTCGACCGCGGGCTTGATCGACAAAACGAGACCGGGCAAATGTCCGGGCAGCTGGGCATTGTCCTCGACCACCTTGATCGCGGCGGAGATCGCGCCGCAATTCGAGTGTCCGAGCACCATGACGAGCGGCACGCCCAGAAACTTCACCGCAAATTCGAGACTGGCGAGCCCATCGTCATTGGCGAAATTGCCGGCGAGCGCGACAACAAAAAGTTCGCCGGGTCCTTGGTCGAACGCAAATTCAGGCGCCACCCGCGAATCCGCGCAGCTCAGCACCGCGGCAATTGGATATTGCGATCTCGCCCTCTCCGCGCGTCCGGCGGAAAAATCCCGATGTGCCGGCTTGTTGGCAACATAGCGGGCATTGCCTGCCATGAGGCGGCGCAGCGCCGCATCGGCGCCGATCGCGTTGGCGTTCGGCTGTCCGGCACCCCGCTCCTTTGCGTTCGCGGCGCCAAGATTGGCCGCGATGGCAAATCCAGCGGCCGTTTTCAGGGCGCCGCGCCTTGAAAGACCATGAGCGCAATGAATCGAAAGGCACACTTGCGAGGACTCCCATTTTCCACAGTTGTCTTGGGGGATAAGAATTCCGCAAAACAGCGTTCCATTTACATGGGAGAAGCTTAGTTGCAATCCCTACCGAGCCCGAAATCATGATTGTCACAGATGCGCGGCATGTTCAACTGCCTCGCGGCGTGGCGAATTCTATCGACGCGTACGGCGCGTGCATTTGCGTTCATTTCTTGCTAAGCTCGCGTGACTCGATTCAATGGCGCCGAACAAATGAATCGCCATCTGCGCTGCGCGGGAGGACACATATGGACGCTCGTTTGACCGATGCGGAATCCGAGTCTCAAAACCAGCCCTCGCCTGTCAATTCCCATAATGAATGGGACCCGCTCGAGGAGATTATCGTCGGGAGGCTCGAGGGCGCCACCATGCCACCCGATCATCCAGTCGTCACCTGCAACGTTCCGAAAGGTGCCGCTGCACGCGTGCAGTCGCTCGTCGCCGGACTCCATTATCCGAAGTTCATGATCGACCCCGCCCAGCGCGAGCTCGATGGCTTCATCGCGCTTTTGCAGTCGCTCGGAATTGTTGTCCGGCGGCCGGAGCCGGTCGACCACAAAAAGCGGTTCAGCACGCCCTACTGGTCGTCGCGCGGCTTTTGTAATTCCTGCCCGCGCGACGCGATCCTGATCGTCGGCGACGAGATCATCGAGACGCCGATGGTTTGGCCCTGCCGCTACTTCGAGACACATTCCTATCGTCCGATTTTCAAGGACTATTTCCGGTGGGGAGCGCGGTGGACGGCCGCTCCCAAGCCGCAAATCACGGACGCGCTGTTCGATCCAGACTTTCGTCTGCCGGAGAAAGGTGAACCCATTACTTACATCCTTACGGAATTCGAGCCCGTCTTCGACGCCGCGGATTTCGTTCGCTGCGGACGCGACCTGTTCGTCATTCGGAGCAACGTGACTAACGCTCTTGGCATCGAGTGGCTGCGGCGTCACCTTGGTCCGGCCTACAGGATCCACGAAATCGAGAGCCGGTGCCCCAATCCGATGCACATCGATACCACCATACTTCCGCTGGCCCCCGGCAAAGTCCTCGTCAACCCGGAATACATCGACACCGGTCGCCTGCCTGACATACTGAAAAAATGGGACATTTTAATCGCGCCCGAACCTGACCCGATCAACGATTGGATGCTCAAAATCACGTCGATGTGCGGCAAGTGGCTCAGCATGAACGTGCTCACGATCGATGAAGAGCGGGTGATCGTCGATTCGCACCACACCGGCATGATGCGTGCTCTTGAAAAGTGGGGGTTTGAACCGGTCCCTTGCGAATTCTTACACTATGCCCCGTTCGGCGGATCGTTTCATTGCGCCACCTTGGACATCCGCCGCCGAGGTTCACTGCAAAGTTATTTCTGATCCAGAGATATGGCCGCCGGGACCGTCGGCTGCTCGCTCTAAGACAACAACGCCCGGTTTAAGACGAAATTCTCAACCCAACGATGCCCGTCAAGATCAGCCCGATACAAATCAGTCGCAGTGCGGTCGCCGGTTCGCTAAAGAGATAAATGCCAAGCGCCACCGTCCCGGCCGCGCCAATGCCGGTCCAAACCGCATAGGCGGTGCCTACGGGAAGCGTCTTCAATGCAAAACCGAGCAGCCCAATGCTCGCCGCCATTGCGGCGACAGTCGCGATCGACGGATATAATCGAGAGAATCCTTCAGTGTATTTGAGCCCGATCGCCCAGGCGACTTCGCATAATCCTGCAACAAACAAGAGAAGCCAAGCCATCAGCTGAATTCCCATCGGTCCTAACGCATGAATCTTCCGCAAACGCCAAAACCGCGGAGCAATGCGGCACTGTCGGCAAGATCAACTTACGGACAAAGACACCCGCTATTGAAGCGGGGTCGACCGCGCCGTATCACGTGGGACGGTTGATCGATTCCGCCATCACTCCTCGCCGCCCTTTGCCGCAATGATCGCCTGGGCAAGATAAGGCTCGATTGCCTGCATGATGCGGGTCGAGGCACCGCCAAAATCCGCCGCCGTCGTTGCCGCCGCGCGGGCCATCGCCCGCAATTCGGCTTTGTCAAAGAAGAGGAGCGCCAATTGTTTGGCAAGCGTCTCGGCATCAAATATCAGCGCGGCGCCGCCCGCATTATCGAGCGCTGCGTAAATTTCCGCGAAATCATCGACGTCCGGACCGTGCAGGATCGCGCAGCCGAGACGCGCCGCTTCGACCGGATTTTTGCCGCCGCCGTGGCGCAAGGACTTGCCCGCGAAAAACACGCCGGCGCCGCGAAGAAATAGTCTCGCCTCGCCGGAGGCAAGGGCGATATAGATTTCCGGCAAGGGCGCGCCTTCGCGATCTTCCCCGCGCAGCGCCGCGGTCAGTCCCCTTTTCGCGGCGCATTCGGCGATTTCAAAAACGCGTTTGGGGTTGTGCGGCACGATCACGGTCAAAAGGTCTGGAAACTGCCGCGCCAATCGGCAATGCGCCGCCATCGCGATCTCTTCCTCGCCGGGATAGACTCCATCGGCGACCCACGCCGGACGCGTCCCGATCCTTGCGAGAATCCGCGCCAAGGCGGATTGATCGACCGGCGCGGGGACGAAATCATATTTGAGATTGCCGGTCACCTGAACTTTTCGCATGCCGAGTTTCGCGAAGCGCTCCGCGTCGGACTTTGTTAGCGCCAAACAAAGGTCTATCCGGCGCAGCAGCGCTCCGGCAAAGCCCGGAAGTTTCCGCCAAATCAAGAAGCGGCGCGCGGAGAAGCTGGCGTTGACAAGCGCGAGGGGAATTTTGCGGCGGCTGGCTTCGACGATGAGGTTTGGCGGAATGTCCGACCCGGAGATAAGGACGATATCCGGCCTCCAATGATCGAGAAACCGCGCCATGAATTGCGGCGCGTCGAGCGGCGCCAATTGGTGCAGCGATGGCGGCAAGCGCGGCGGGCGGAGCGGGCCGGAACCCGCATTGCCGATTGACAAAACTACGGTGAAGCCAAGCTGTTTCAGTTTTTCGACAAGTGGCGGCAAGGCGAGAACTTGCGCGGCGCTTGCCGCGTGCAACAAGGCGAGCCGCCCGTCCGGCCGGGCGATGTAAGGCCGCCCCAGCCGTTCGTGGCGCCGCGAGAAATCCTCGCGGCCGAGCTTTGCCCGCCAATAAAGATATAATGGCCCAGTTAATCCGACGGCCGCGCTTGCCAGCCGGTAGGCAGAAAGGAGCGCCGAATCTTTCACGGCGGGCCTGGATTTTTCCATGGGGCGGACCCTCTCCGCGCACAACAATTATCGCGGAATCGAAAGCTAGCCACCACGCTCAAGTTTTGTCCTGCGAAGGGTCGAGCAGACGATGCAGATGCGCCACGAAATAGCGCATATGGGCATTGTCCACCGTTGCTTGCGCCTTGGCTTTCCAAGCCTGCGCCGCCGACGCATAGTCGGGAAAGATACCAACAATATCGAGCTTGGACAAATCGCGGAATTCTGTGCCGCTCAAATCCTTGAGTTCGCCCCCGAATACAAAATGGAGAAGTTGTTTGCGGTTCGTGGTCATGCGCTTCCCGTCCGGAATTCTTGGCGGCTAAGAGGTCCTCCCCCATGTAAGGCTTTCGCGGATTGCATGGAAGAGTCAACCGCGCCTTTTTGTTCCGGCGCGGCGCGAACGGCCGTCGCGATGCCGGCACAAGGCCTCGCGGGCTAACAGCCTTCCTGCACGAGGGCGTTGCGGGGCTCGCGCGCCACCCCGCGCGAGGCGGTCCGCCGGAGAAGGCAAAAGCCGCGTCCGGCGTTGCGCGCGAACTGTTCGCAGCGCCGCTGACCGACCGCCTTGGCTTCCGCGGCGGCAAATAAGCGACGGTCCGGCGTTCGTCGAGATGAGGCGCTATCGCCGCGTTGCGCTACTCGCGCGGATCTTCACCCACCATCAGACCACGCTGCGATGCCGCGCCGGCGCCGGGAATCGTTCCCTGTTCCCTTCTGGACCAAACCCGACTCAGATATTCCGGCACAGGCGCTTAGAGTCCATTTTCGCGCATCGCGGAAAAGCTCAACTTGCTGAAGACGACACCTTGGCGGCGGTCTCGCTGAGACGCTTGCGGTAAAGCGCGGCGAAATCGATCGGATCGATGTAAAGCGGCGGAAAGCCGCCCGCGCGCACGGCGTCGGCGATAATTTGGCGCGCGAAAGGAAACAAAAGGCGGGGGCACTCAATCATCACGACCGGATGCATGTCGCCGGGAGCAATATTGCGCAGCCGGAACAGACCCGCATAGTCGAGCTCGAACTTGAACAGAAGACCAGCGCCCTCGCCGGCCGACCCTTCGAGCAGGATATTCACCTCGAAGTCGGCCTCCGCGACCTGCCGCGCATTGACATTGACCTGGATCGAAATATTCGGCGCCTTCTCCTGAGGTCCCAGGGAGCGCGGCGCATTCGGGTTCTCGAATGAAAAATCCTTGGTGTATTGCACCATCGCGTTGATCGAAGGCGCCGTGTCGGCCTGCGCGCCGTTGCCGTTGCCTTGTCCGTCAGCCATCGTGAAAGAATCTCCTGCGGCAGCGGGTAGCACGGATGCCGGTTTTCGACAAGCGAACCGAGGATGGGCGCTCGCCAATTTGCGCCTTGTATCTCTCGTCGCTCATGCCAGCGCCGTCCTCCTTCAGCTTCATGCTCTTGCGTTTCATCCCGGCAACTTCCCGCGCACGCTGGCGGCGCCGGAAGCGATCACGGACCGGTCGCTGACGAGCCTGAAGGAACGTCGCATTCCAGATGGCCGAGGTCGCCGACTTCCGAAACCTGTTCGTCGACACCTTGCGGATGATCGCGGAGCTTCGGCGTGACGTGTTCCGTCGTCCCCCGTCTGCCGACACTTACAACAGAGATGCGTCTCGATGATGGCAAGCCAGCGCCTTTTAGCACGGGTCGGGGCGGTGACTCGAAATCCGTAGGGCCCGCTTCCAAGCGCAACGGCTCCCTCTTGTCAGGAGAGTGGAAAGGAGGCAGGATGAAGCTGGAACCGACGGCTATCCGGGGAATGCCGGTTACTGCCGCGGAGAAGCGCCACGTTGGCGCGGCCGGGCAGCCCTATCACCAAGGAGGGGGCCATGACTTCAGCATTTGTCGTTGCAACCGAAGATCTCCCGCGCGCCAAGGTCGGCGGAGTGGATGATCCCTCGGTCCGCTGGGCCGGCGCTTTCGCCACCTATGGTGGGCACGGAGCTACCCAATCCTCGACGGTCGTGTACGAGATCGAACCTGGCGGGCGGCTCGGCTGGCACACCGACGCGACTGAGGAGACGCAATATATCCTTGCCGGCGCCGGCGAGCTACGCATGGAAGACGGCACAATTCATCAGGTCAAGCCGGGTAACGTTTTCGTCCTCCCGACGCCGATGCGGCACGACCTCTCCAATACCGGCTCGGAAACATTGCGGGCGGTCGCCTTTTTCGCGGCGGCGATGTTCACGCAGCAGTTCGACAATGTGATGATTGCGCCAAGCGTTCATGTTCTCGGCACCCCCAACCGAGACGGCTAGGCTGGTCGTCATTTTTCGGCGACGCGTCGCGTTCGTTTTGAGCCGCCCGAATCGAGCGTGCGGTTGTTTATCTCGCCGGATACGAATGGTCCGACTTTTATGAGCTGATGTCAGCGGCGGAGTAAAACACGGCTCGTTTACGGCGTGCACGTAGAGCTCGACGTTCCGCGTCCGCCCCGGAGAGGATGGTTAAACGCACCGCGCGCGCTCCATCCGGTTTCCCAATTTCATGCACAAATCCGTCGCAAAATCCAATAAGAATGCACATGAAACCCTGCCGGAGCTGCGTCGTGCCATGCCAAAGGACGCGCCTCGCCTCTATTTGATTACACCGCCCATCTCAGATTGGACCCCTTACCCGCTCCTTTTCAAGGCGGCGATGGCTTTGTGCGACGTGGCTTGCGTGCTTTTGCGAACCAGCGCGGACGACGCCGGCGCGCACGAGAAGATCGTGCGTGCGCTCGCCCCTTTGGTGCAAAAGCATGGCGTTGCTTGCCTCGTCGCGGACGATCCTCAATGGGCGGTCCGCGCCAACGCCGATGGCGTCCATATCGATGGAAGCGGGGAAAGGCTCGACGCGGCTTTGCGTGCGATAAAGCCCGGCCACATTGTCGGCGCCGGGGGATTGCCGACGCGGGACGCGGCGATGGCCGCTGGCGAGGCCGGCGTCGACTATGTGATGTTCGGCGGGCCTTGCGGGCCAGAGCCGCACGAGGCAATCGTCGCGCGTGTCGCCTGGTGGGCGGAGATCTTCACCGTTCCTTGCGTTGGCTACGCGCACAATCTTAGTGCGATCGGCGATCTTGTTCGCGCCGGGGCCGATTTCATCGCGCTTGGCGACGCGGTCTTCGCCGATCCGCGCGGCGCCACGGCCGCCTTGCGCGACGCCGCTCGCCTGATGGAGCCAACTCCGGAAACTGCCGAATGACCGATACCTCCGGAAACCGCGTTTTGCGGCTTTGCGCTGGCTTGGCGGTAGCATGCGCGGTTTCGCAAGGCGGCGAATTTTTCGCGCGCGCGCAGGCCGCGCCACCCGGCGAGCAACCGGCCGCAGCCGGAACGCCATCCAGCCCGCCGCGACAGACGGACCCCTTGCCGGTTCCAGCGCAGCTCGGCGGCGCGCCGGATAGCGCATTCGCGGCTTTTCAGCGCGGCTACTATGTGACCGCGATGCGCGAGGCGATGAAGCGGATCGAGGCCGATCCCGGCGACGGCCCGGCAATGACCCTCGTCGGCGAGCTTTATTCGCAAGGGCTCGGCGTCCGCCGCGACGCGACGGAAGCAGCTCGCTGGTACAAGCTCGCGGCCGAACGCTCCGACAGGCAGGCCATTTTCGCGCTCGGGATTGCCAAGCTGAAGGGCGAGGGCGTGCCGCAGGATCGCGCCGGCGCGGTCGAGCTATTCGAACAGGCGGCGGCGCAAGACCATCCCGGCGCGCTTTATAACCTTGGCGTTCTGGCCATCGAAAATAATGGCGTCGCCTCGGATTTCCCGAGGGCGGCGCGGCTCTTCTTGCAATCCGCCGAGCTTGGCTATTCCGACGCCGCCTATGCGTTGGGCCTATTGTACAGGAATGGCACCGGCGTTGAAAAGAGCGACGAGCAAGCCGCGCAGTGGATTGGCCGCGCCGCGAGAGACGGAAACGTTCCGGCAGAAGTCGAATACGCGATCATGCTGTTCAACGGAATCGGCGTCGATAAGGATGAGACGGCGGCGGCAAAGCTCTTTCTCAAGGCGGCGGTGCGCAACAATCCCGTCGCGCAAAACCGCGTAGCGCGTCTTCTGGCCGCCGGACGCGGGCTGCCAAAGGATATGGTCGAAGCGATGAAATGGCATCTTCTCGCAAGAGCCGCTGGCGAAAAGGACGCCTGGCTCGACGGCGAATTGGCCAAGCTCTCGCCGCAAGAGAAGTCCGCCGTCGAGGCGCGCTTGCATCAATTTGTCGGGAATTGAGAGCGAGCGATCCGCCGCCGGCCCTGCCAGGCGATGTAAAACCACCGCACTCGCGTCATCCATAATACCGTCGTGGATTTTGGGAGTAATTCCGAACTTTGCTGGTGCAAAAGTGGTATGTTTGCCCGGCGTACAGCGGGCAAGAAAAAGAAATTGAGATGGGCGTAGTCTAGCCCCGTTTACGCAAGTAAAAAATTGACGGCCGGCGGCGCGGTCACCGGCGGCAAGAGAGTGACGTGAAACTTCGGGTCGGTTACGAACTGCAATACGAGTTCCCGCAGCCCACGCCGCTGATCGCGATGCTCAACGTCCATTTCTCGCGCGTTGCGGATCTCGCGGCGCCGGATCACATCGTCATCAGCCCCTCGGTTCCGATCTCCTGCTACCGCGATGGTTTTGGCAATTGGTGCAGCCGGATTCTTGCGCCCGCAGGGCATGTGCGCTTGTCGACCGACGCTGTCGTGACCGATTCCGGTCTGCCCGATGAAATCGTGATGGACGCGGCCCAGGTCGCGGTGGAAAATCTTCCCGAAGAGTCCATCGTCTTTCTTCTCGCGAGTCGTTTTTGCGACAGCGACAGGTTGTTGGATTTGGCCTGGACTCTGTTCAAGGATTCGGCCCCTGGCTGGGCGCGCGTCCAGGCAATCTGCGATTTCGTAAATCAGCGTATCAATTTCGGCTACGAGCACGCCCGGGTGACAAGGACGGCGTCGGAAGCCTATCAGGAAGGTCGCGGGGTCTGTCGCGACTATGCGCATCTGGCGGTCGCGTTCTGCCGGGCCTTGAACATTCCGGCCCGCTACTGCACCGGCTATCTAGGCGACGTCGGCACGCCGCCACCCTTTCCGCCGGGGGATTTCGCGGCGTGGTTCGAGGTCTACCTCGGCGGCCATTGGTATACTTTTGATGCGAGGAACAACGTGCCGCGCATCGGCAGGGTTTTGCTGGCGCGGGGACGCGATGCGGCGGATGTCGCGATCACCACGACATTCGGCCCCAATACCCTCGCGAGCTTTCGGGTCTGGACTGACGAAATTTTGGACGGGCAGGCATGACTGTCTTTCTGGGTCTGCAACAACGGGCGCTTCTGGACAGCTCCGGCTTGTTTCGGCTCGCGCCTATTTTTTGAGCCGCCTCAGCCACAGCCGGGCCTGCGCCCGCACGCATTTGGGCGCGGTGCCGCCAAAACTGGTCCGGCTGCGCACCGAGTTCTCGACCCCGAGCACCGCGAAAACTGCCTCGCTGATTCGTGGTTCAACGGTCTGCATTTCGGCAAGTGACAGCTTTTCAAGGTCTTTTTTCTGTTCGGCGGCGATGGCAACGAGGCGCCCGGCGATGTGGTGCGCCTCTCGGAAAGGAAGTTTCAGCGTCCGCGCCAGCCAATCGGCGAGATCGGTGGCGGTTGCATAGCCCGAGCTCGCGGCGGCCTTCATGCGCTTTAAATCGGGGGCGAGATCGCCAACCATCCCGGTCATGGCTCCTATGCAAAGCGATAGCGAATACAGCGCGTCAAAAGTGCCTTCCTTGTCTTCCTGCAAATCCTTCGAATAGGCGAGCGGAAGACCCTTCATGACGATTAGGAGGGCGTTGAGCGCGCCGATGATTCGGCCTGCCTTGGCCCTTACGAGTTCCGCCGCGTCGGGATTGCGCTTTTGCGGCATGATCGAGGACCCGGTCGAAAACGCATCCGACAATGAAACAAATCCGAATTGCGGTGTCGCCCAGAGCACGATCTCCTCGGCGAAGCGGGACAGATGAATGGCGCAAATCGCGGCAGCGCTCAAGGTTTCGAGCACGAAATCGCGATCGGCCACGCTGTCGAGCGAATTCGCCGTCGGCCGGTCGAACCCGAGCGCGCTTGCCGTCATCGCCCGGTCGATCGGAAACGACGTTCCGGCCAGCGCGGCGGCGCCGAGCGGCGATTCATTGAGCCTTACGCGGGCGTCGGCGAACCTGGCGCGGTCCCGCGCGAACATCTCCACATAGGCCAAAAGATGATGACCGAAGGTCACAGGCTGCGCCGGTTGCAGATGGGTAAACCCCGGCATCACGCTTGCCGCATCGGCGAGCGCCTTTTCGGCAAGCGCCAATTGCAGGCCGCGCAACTGTTGATCGAGCGCGTCGATGGTGTCGCGAACCCAAAGGCGGAAATCGAGCGCGACCTGATCGTTGCGCGAGCGCGCCGTGTGCAGCCGCCCGGCCGTTGGTCCGATCAACTCCGTAAGCCTTGCCTCGATGTTCATATGAATGTCTTCGAGCGCGCGCGAAAAATTGAACGATCCGGCCTCGATTTCGCGGGCGATCTCGTCTAAACCATTGCTGATCGCTGTCGCGTCGGCGCGCTCCACTATCCCGGTTTGCGCCAGCATTGCGGCATGCGCCTTGGAACCTGCTATATCGTGGAGGGCGAGCCTATAGTCGAAACCGATCGAGGCATTGATTTCTTCCATGATTGCGCCGGGGCCGCGCGCGAACCGGCCGCCCCACATTTTGTTGCTCATCTTCTCGCGCTCTTCAAAAAACCAATGTCCCTATGACCCAGAATGATTCCAAAAAAGATCGCGCGCCGCGTGTTTCGCGCGGTATCGCGTTCGCGGCGGCGGCCATGGCCTGCGTGGTGCTGGCTTTTGTCCTATACGGGATCAAGGCGCCGGGCGGCAAGGAAACAGCCGAAACCCCGGCCTGTCCCGGCGCGGCCTCGATTGCGGCGCGGCTCAAACCGCTGGTGCATGGCGAGATCGCGGCCCTGACCCTTGCGACCGAGCCGAAGCCGGTTCCGGAGCTTAGTTTTGACACGCCGGACGGGACGAAAGCGAGTCTGGCCGATTTCAGGGGGCGCACCGTCCTGCTCAACCTATGGGCAACATGGTGCGTGCCCTGCCGTCAGGAAATGCCCGCGCTCGATCGGCTGCAAGGCATCCTCGGCTCGAAGGATTTCGCGGTGGTGGCGGTGAATGTCGATTCAGCAAAGCTCGACCGGCCACAGGCTTTCTTGCGCGAATCCGGCGTCAAGAATCTCAAGCTCTATACTGATAACACGGCGGCGGCTTTTCAAACCTTGAAGCAGACGGGCAAGGTTTTGGGGCTGCCGGCGACGATTCTTATCGGCAAGGACGGCTGCGAAATCGGCACCATGGCCGGGCCGGCGCAATGGGATTCGGAGGATGCGCTGGCGCTGTTGAACGCCATTCAGGGTTGATCGCGCAATGCCGCGAGAGCACGCGCGTGAAGGGCGGCCGAGCTTTCCGTAAAACAGCAAAAAACAATGCGATAAAAGCCCTCGCGCGATGCGTTCACTGTTTTGACTGCGATCGCCGCCGCTCGGTCCGCCGGAAACCCGTAAACGCCGGTCGAGATCGCCGGAAAGGCGAGCGAACGCAAGCCCTGTGCGCGCGCGATTTCAAGCGAGCGACGATAGCAAGAGGCCAAGAGATCGTCTTCGCCTTGGGTGCCGCCCCGCCAGACCGGCCCGGCGGTATGAATGACATGGCGCGCGCGCAAGCGGTAGCCAGAAGTGATTTTGGCATCGCCCGGCGCGCAGCCGCCGAGTTTGCGGCATTCAGCAAGGAGGTCAGGTCCGGCGGCGCGATGGATCGCCCCGTCCACGCCGCCACCGCCGAAAAGCGAAGGATTGGCGGCGTTCACAATGGCCTCGACGTCAACCCGTGTGATGTCGCCGACGATAATTTCGAGCATGCACCTGTTGTCGCCTGGGCAATAAGCCGAGGGGGAGAGAAATGGAAAAGATCTTTTTCTAATTCAGAACAAGGTGGCTCGTTGCGGTGCCAGTTGATTGAAGTGGCGCACCCGCGTTGCCGGCCGTGCTGGCCATCGTTCCCGGCTCAGGCAGAAGCTCGGCTTAGCGCTTCTTTGAATTTGTCCGCGCAGACCTCAGAAGATCTGCCCGCCAGTCATGATTTGATCAGCCGTCTTTTTCTGTTCCCTGCTCAAGCTCTCATAGAGCGGTTGGACTGCCACTTTCATCGCGCGCAAAGAGTCAAGGCGCAGCGCCAACTGGTCTTCCGCCCTCTTGACCGTGTCCAGCAGGCTTGCGGACCTCATCTCGCGAGCTTGCCCCATTGTTTCCTTGCAATGGCGTGCCCTTTTTTCTCTCTCGGCGCGGAACGCTTGGGCGAAGATATTCCATTGCACCACCTGCGTTTCGGAGATCTTGAGCTCTGCTTTGAGATAGGCGAGTTCACCGTCGATGTGTTCATCCATCTGGCACATCATCGCTTGCCGCCCAGGCATCCCTGGAGACATCGCGTCCGAAACATCCTGCTCCTGGGCGACGGCTGCGCCAAAGCCGGCAACGAGGCTCACTACCGTGACAACCGCGGCCATTGATAACCATGCTCTCACACGCGAACTCATAATGATCTCCAGGTAAAAA
Organism: Methylocella sp.; assembly: GCA_050728655.1. Taxonomy (GTDB): domain Bacteria; phylum Pseudomonadota; class Alphaproteobacteria; order Rhizobiales; family Beijerinckiaceae; genus Methylocapsa. The sequence goes on along the minus strand of JBOHJQ010000004.1, from coordinate 45,738 downwards.
GGATTTGACGAATGCGCGTCCACTTGCGTTTGCTCGCAAGTTGAGCGTCGGGAAAGAATGCCTACCGCCGCGGGTTCATAAAGAAGAGCAACCGTTCAAAGCAGTCTTACCAAAGCGACACTCCGTAAGCGGGGTAGGCGTAACTGTAAGATGCGGGACAAGCATAGCCGTTATCGTAGCTATAATCGTAGCCGTAATCGTAAAGAGGACAGTTATAGCCGTAACCATAATACGGAGACGCCCCGGCCCAAACACCGCCGCTGGCTATGCTGGCGACGCTCGCAACAGCCAGTCCGAGGTCCAAACCAGGCCACCAGCCGCCCCAGCCCCAGCCAGGCCAGCCCCAGCCGCCCCAGCCCCAGCCAGGGGCCCAACTGTTCCAGGCCCAGCCGTTCCAGCCGCCCCAACCCCAGCCGTTCCAGCCACCCCAGCCGTTCCAGCCGTGGCCCCAGCCGTTCCAGCCACCCCAGCCGTGGCCCCAGCCGTTCCAGCCACCCCAGCCGTGGCCCCAACCATTTCCGCCGCCCCAGCCATGGCCCCAGCCATTTCCCCCGCCCCAGCCGTGGCCCCAGCCCGAGCCATTTCCCCAGCCCAAGTGACCGGCATGCAAGGCGGCCATGCTGGCCGCGCCCGCGTGAAATCCGCTCAGTCCGCCGTTTAAGCCTCGCCCGCTGGGGAGGCCAGCCGAGCCACCGTGGACGCCAGCCATGCCGCCGTGATAGCCCCCGAAACCACCGCTATACCCGCCGTAGCCGCGATAGCCCCCGAAGCCGCGATAGCCCCCGAAGCCGCGATAACCCCCGAAGCCGCGATAACCTCCAAAGCCGCGATAACCTCCAAAGCCGCGATAGCCGCCGAAGCCGCCGCCGCCATGCCAGCCGCCAAAGCCGCCGCCGCCATGCCAGCCGCCGAAGCCGCCGCCGCCGTGCCAGCCGCCAAAGCCGCCGCCGCCGTGCCAGCCACCGCCACCGCCGCCGCCATGCCAGCCACCGCCACCGCTACCGAACCCGAATGCCGATTCCGAAGCGCTCAAGCTCAGCCCAAGGCCAAGCACCACGGCACACAGGAACACATAAAAGCGTTCCAGCAAACGTTTCGTTCGTAAAGACAAAACAGCTGCGCTGGAAAGCTTCGGAAGCACGCCCTCGCGCAAAATAGGGCGCTCAACGCCCCCCGGCGCTTGGGAACTCAAACCCTCCACTGCAGCGTGAGTTTCGTTCCCCGCCGCCGCAGGCTCAATGGTGCTGTCACCGCTTGCCATTTGAAAGCATGCCTCCCGTCAGATAGTTTGCCACGATTCTCCAATCCTCCCAGCGGCTATTTATGATTGGGTGCCGGAGCAGCGCATTTCCGAGGCGGATACCCAATGACCAACCCGCAGGCGCGCGAACTATTGTGCGAAACACACCTCTCGTTGAAAAGTTGCCTATGTCACGTAAAATTCGCCGGAAAATCATGCTGTAGATCACTATGGCGGCTGCCACGGAACCGTTGGGTCTTGGCCAATCTCGTGCGTACCACATGCCGCCAAAATCATGCCTTGGTTGGTTGCTTGCACGCGATCCCCTTGTCCGCCAGATGCGTGGCGAGTTCGCCCGATTGGAACATTTCCCGGACAATGTCGCAGCCGCCGATGAACTCGCCCTTGACATAAAGCTGAGGGATCGTCGGCCAGTCGGAAAAGTCCTTGATCCCTTGGCGCATCTCGTCGCTCGCGAGACAGTTCACAGGTTCGTAGGAGACCCTCAGGTAATTCAGGATCTGGACGACTCGGCCCGAAAATCCGCATTGCGGAAAGTCTGGTGTTCCTTTCATAAACAAGACAACGTCGTTGTGGTCGATCGTCGCCTGAATTTCATCCTTGATAGGCATTGGCCTGGTCCTTTCGGATAACGGTCTTCGTTGCGGAAGATGTGGCGGAGCTTACTTCGGCGCAAGGGTTTGAAGCTGCAGCGCATGCAGGGCGCCGCCCATGGTTTCGCCGAGCGCCTTATAGACGAGCTGATGCTGCTGGAGCTTGGATTTTCCGGCGAATTCCGAGGAAACGACGATCGCCGCGTAATGGTCGCTGTCGCCAGCAAGGTCGGTGATTTCGACCTTGGCGTCCGGAATGCCCTGCTTGATCAGGCGCGCGATTTCCGATGATGGCATGGGCATCGTGCAACCTTCCTCATTATTCTTCGCGTCTTTTGCTCGTCAAGGATTCGCACCGGCCATGTAGCCCGGAAGCCACCCTTCATGGACCCGCATCAGGTGATCCAGTAATATGGCGGTCGCAAAGCCAAGGGTCAACGTCTCTCCGCCGGTCACGCCGATGATTTCGCAGGCAACGCCCGCGGTTTCCGCCGCATTCCGGACCACCGCCGCATTTTCCGGCACTGTGGTGACGATATACCTGGCCTGATCCTCGCCGAAGAGAAAGCCAAGCTCCGGGACCGGAACCTCGATTGAAGCACCCATCGCGCCCGCCATCGCCATCTCGGCGACCGCGACCGCCAAACCGCCATCCGAAACGTCGTGCACGGCGGTCACTGCCCGGCTTTTGATGAGACCCCGCACAAAATCGCCATTGCGCCTTTCCGCCGCGAGATCGACCGGGGGCGGCGCGCCGTCCTCGCACCCGCAAATCTCGCGTAGGTAGAGGGACTGGCCGAGCCAGCCTCCGGTCTTCCCAATCAACAGAATTTTCTCGCCCGGCCGCTTGAACGCCAGCGTCGCGGTCCGGCGCACATCTTCGACAAGGCCGACGCCGCCGATCGCGGGCGTGGGGAGGATCGCCCGGCCGCTGCTCTCGTTGTAGAGAGACACATTGCCGGAAACGACCGGAAAATCGAGCGCACGGCATGCCTCGCCGATCCCCTCGATACAGCCCACAAGCTGGCCCATGATCTCCGGCTTTTCCGGATTGCCGAAATTGAGATTGTCGGTGATGGCGCGGGGCATGCTGCCCACGGCGGTCAGGTTGCGCCAGGCTTCGGCGACCGCCTGTTTCGCCCCCTCGTAAGGGTCGGCCTCGCAGTAGCGCTGTGTCACATCGGTGGTGAGCGCCAAGCCCTTGAGGCCATCGCCAATCCTGATCACTGCCGCGTCGCCGCCCGGCGGCTGCACCGTATTGCCAAGGATCAAATGGTCGTATTGCTCGAAAATCCAGCGTTTGGAACAAAGATCCGGGGACGCTAAGACGCGCAGCAATGCCTCGGCATTGGCGATTGGCGCGGCGACCGTGGCCGGGTCTATGTCGGGTCTTTTGGGCGTCGCGACATGCGGGCGATCGTAAAGGGGTGCCGAATCGCCAAGCTCCTTGATCGGCAGATCGGCTTTGAGCACGCCTTGATGCGTTACCGTAAACCGCAATGTGTCCGTGGTCTCGCCGATGACCGCGAAATCGAGGCCCCATTTGCAAAACACCGCCGCCGCCGCTCCTTCCTTGGCCGGATCGAGCACCATCAGCATCCGCTCTTGGCTTTCCGACAGCAGCATTTCGTAAGCGGACATGCCGGCCTCGCGGCATGGCACCGAATCGAGGTCGAGCGCGATCCCGAGATTGCCCTTCGCGCCCATTTCTACGCCTGAGGAGGTGAGGCCCGCCGCGCCCATGTCTTGGATTGCGATGACCGCGCCGGTTTGCATCAATTCGAGGCAGGCTTCGAGCAGGAGCTTTTCGGTGAAAGGATCACCGACCTGCACCGTTAGGCGCTTTTCCTCCGCGTCGGCCTCGAAAGCGGCCGATGCCATGGACGCGCCATGGATTCCGTCGCGGCCGGTTTTTGAGCCGAGATAGACGATCTTGTTGCCGATTCCGCTCGCCTTGGCATAAAAAATCCCGTTCGTCTTGGCGATCCCCACCGCCATCGCGTTGACCAGAATATTGCCGTCATAGCTCTTGTCGAAATTCGTCGATCCGCCGACTGTCGGCACCCCAAAGCTATTGCCATAGGCGCCGATCCCAGCGACGACGCCCGCAACGAGATGGCGCGTGCGCGGATTTTTGGGCGCGCCGAAACGCAAAAGGTTGAGGCACGCCACGGGCCGCGCGCCCATGGTAAAAACGTCGCGCAAAATTCCACCAACCCCCGTCGCCGCGCCCTGGAAAGGCTCGATGAAGGAGGGGTGGTTGTGGCTCTCCATCTTGAAGACACAGGCGAGCCCATCGCCAATGTCGATTATCCCAGCGTTTTCGCCCGGCCCCTGGATCACCCACGGCGCCTTGGTCGGGAGGAGGCGGAGATGAATCCGCGAGGATTTGTAGGAGCAATGCTCGTTCCACATCGCCGAGAAAATGCCGAGCTCGGTGAAGGTTGGCGCGCGGCCGATAAGCTCCAGAATGCGCGCATATTCGTCCGGTTTTAGGCCATGCGCGGCAACGAGCTCGGGGGTGACGTCGGGTTCGGCAGTCGCGGGCAAACTAGGGACCTCCGGACGGAGTGTGCCAATTATCTGTTGTTGTGATAAAACTCAACACAGAGCCTGCAAGTCCTGCATTTTACATTTTTTGCCGCTTCGGCATCCGGAAGCTGAACTCCTATGCTTGTTAGCGTGCCGACACAAATTGCGGGAGTAGATGGCTGCAAGGACGGTTGGATTGCTGTGACCGCTGCTCCGGAGACCTTCGATAAGGCGGAGTTCAAGATCTATAAGTGCTTCACGGAGCTGATTTCGGAGCTGGCAGCCCGATCGATCATCGCAATCGACATGCCGATAGGTTTGGCGGAGCATACGGACAGAGGTGGCCGCGAAGTCGACTGGGCCGCTCGCGAATTTCTCGGCCCGCAGCGGGCATCGGTCTTTCCGGTCCCATCGCGACGAACGGTTGCTGCCCACACGCAAGGCTATCCGCAAGTCTGCGCCATAGCGCGCGAAACGTCGAACCCGGCAAGGGCTGTTTCGAAACAACTCTTCGGAATCCTTCCGCGCATTCAGCAAATCGACGTGATCCTGAGACAAAATCCGGTGCTTCGTGATCGCGTTTTCGAGGTTCATCCCGAGGTCTCGTTCAAAGTGATGAACAATGATGAACCGCTGCCCAAACGGAAGAAGGTCAAAGGTCGAATACACCTGCCCGGCATGCAGCTTCGCAATGACCTTTTGAGGAAAGAGGGCTTTACGCCGTCATTTCTCGAGCTGAGGCCACCGCGCGGAGCTGCGCTTGATGATTTTTACGATGCTTGTGCTTGCGCCTGGAGCGCGAAACGAATTCTCTACGGAGAGGCACGGGTTTTTCCTTCCCACCCTCCCTTAGATGGGGAAGGGCTGGAGCAAGCGATCCGGGCCTGAAGTACCATGGTTTCTCTTCAAGGATTAACGCAGAATCTTCAACCGATAATTCGGGAGTTCTCTGTATCAAAGGCCGAGACGCTCTCGAACAAGCCGCGCCCGTCGATCCCGCCAACGAGCGGATCGATGAAATTTTCCGGACACGGCAAGAGGCCGAGAACCCAGAAATGGCGAACCTTCTCCCGCGCGCGGGAGAAGGTGGCCTGGCAAAGCCGGGCCGGATGAGGGCGCTTGCATTTACCACGCCTGTCTCCGATGGTTCTTTCATGATCCACCGCTTTACTGATCATCAGCTTGCCCAGGCGCGCCGCTTGCGCCGCGATATGACGCTTGCGGAAACGCTTTTGTGGCGCGGCCTGCGCGATCGCGGGATCGGCGCGAAGTTCCGGCGACAAGTGCCCATTGGTTGTTATGTCGCCGATTTTGTCTGCATTGCCTCTCGGATTATCGTCGAGTTGGATGGTCCGCCGCACGATAAGCCAGAGCAGCGTCTTCACGACATGCGCCGCGATGAGTGGCTACGCGCGCGAGGTTGGCAAGTGCTGCGATTTTCTAATGGTCTCGTGACCGGCGGTGGCAATATCATTCTTGAGGAAATCCAGCGAGCGTTGAAAGAAACTGAACGGCCCTCATCTGGCCCTCGCTGACGCGCGGGCCACCTTCTCCCGCCTGCGGGAGAAGGGTCGCGCGACGCGGCGTGCGAATGCCTTGGTGCTTTTGGACAAAGGGCGGCCATTACGGAAACAATTACGGTAATTCAAGTCCGAGAGCGGCGCAAAGGCGCATCCTGCCGGCGTCCGAGCCAGCTATCCCAAAGCGCAGCCAGGCCGGCCGCGCTTCGAACCGCCGCACGAGAATCCCGGCGCTCGCCAGCCGATCGAACCAGCCTTGCGCGTCCTCGTGGCACACGAGCCTGAACAAAGGGCTGCCGCCCAGGGGAGCAAAACCCGCCGCCGCCAGCATCTTGTCGAGCGCGCTAGCGCCGGCGTGCAACCGCGCACGCGTCGCCGCGAGCCATGCCGCATCCGTCAAGGCCGTGGAGCCTATGGCGATGGCCGGGCCGGAAATCGGCCAGGGACCGAGCGCGGCGCGCAGCCTCCCCGCGAGACATCTCGGCGCGATCGCGAAGCCGAGGCGAAGCCCCGGCAAGCCATAGGTCTTGCCGAAGGAGCGCAACACGACGGCGCCGCTCTCGGCGATGTCGGGGACGGCGCTGGCGCCAGGCTCAAGAAAATCGACGAAGGCTTCGTCGATAATCAGCAGGCCGCCGCGTTTGCGAAGAACCGCCGCCAGCGCGTGCAGATCCGCCGCCGCGACGAGCCTTCCATCCGGATTGTTGGGATTGACGACGATGGCTATATCTTTGTCTTCGAGCCCGGAGAGGTCTTCGACGACGGCCAGTTCCGCGCCGCTTTGGGCCCAGCTCCGCGCGTGCTCGCAATAGGTAACCCCCAAAATTCCAACGCGCCGCGCCGGGAGAAGGTGCGGCAGCCAGTTGACGATTGCCTGGCTTCCCGGCGCGGCAACTATCTCCGCAAACGCGGGTGCGCGATAAGCCGCTCGCGCCGCCGCTTCCAGCGCGCGCAGCGCCTCGGGCTCCGGCAGCCGCGTAAAACTTTCCAGCGGCGGACAGGCGAAAGGATAGGCATAAGGGTTGACGCCGGTCGACAGATCAAGCCAGGGTTTTGGCGCCTGCGGGTAGGCTAGCTGCGCGGCAAAAAGATTGCCGCCATGCTCCGCCAGCAACTCCGGCAATTCGGGACGATCGGGATAACAACTCTCACGCATGGATTTCGCCGCAACCCTAAAACTCGCGGCGCTCGCCGTCGCCATCGAGGCCTGCCTTGGCTATCCGCAAGGCGTTTTTCGCGCGATCGGCCATCCGGTTACTTGGACCGGCCGCCTGATCGCGCTCGCCGACGGTCGGTTGAACCATGACGACCGATCCTTTTCCACGCGGCGCTCCTTAGGTTTTGCCGCGCTCTACCTTCTTTTATCGATTGCCGCCGGCAGCGCCTATCTTTTCAATCTCGGGCTAGCGGATTTGGCACTTCCGCAAGCTGCGAGCTTAGCGCTCACCGCGCTTATCGCTTCGAGTCTCATCGCGCAACGCAGCCTCGATGCCCACGTCCTTGCCGTTGCCGAGGCCCTTTCCGCCGGACTGCCGGCGGGCCGAATGGCGGCAGCTAAAATCGTCGGCCGCGACGTAGCAAGACTCGACGAAGCAGGCGTCGCCCGCGCCGCGATCGAGAGCCTCGCCGAGAATTTTTCCGATGGTGTCGTCGCGCCAGCCTTTTGGCTGGCACTCGGCGGGCTGCCTGGGGGCGCTTGCTACAAGGCCATCAACACCGCCGACAGCATGGTCGGCCACCGCACGCAACATCATGCCGCGTTTGGCTTCGCCGCGGCGAATCTCGACGACCTCGTCAATTTTTGTCCCGCGCGGGTATCTGGCTTGCTTGTCGTTATCGCGGCTTGCTTCGCCCCAGAGGCTTCGCCAAAGGCCGCGTGGCGCACTATGCGGCGCGACGCGCGCGGACACCCTTCCCCCAATGCCGGCTGGCCCGAGGCGGCATTCGCGGGCGCGCTCGGCTTGCGGCTCGGTGGCCCGCGCGTCTATGGCGAAGCCAAGATCGACGACGCCTGGATCGGCTCTGGCAGCGAGCCTTGTGCCCGAGACATAGGGCGCGCGATCGCCCTTTATCGATTTGCCTGCGGTGTCCATTGGGCAGCTTTGGTGCTCATGGCGCTCGTTATCGCGCGAGCGTGAGAAGCCGGTCGAGGTCGATATACGTTTCAAGATGCCAGGCGACCGCATCGAGGGCCGCGTCGAGCGACTCATCATAGGAAATTCCCGAACCGTTGCCGCCGAGGCAGGCGAGGAGAGCGCTTCGTTGCGCGGCCTCGGCGAAAAGCCCATGCGCATAGCAGCCGCTAACCCGGCCATCGGCCGACGCCGCGCCGTCGCCGCGTCCATCGGCGAAATGCAACACGGGCCGCGAGCAATCCGGCCCGAAACTGCGGCCAACATGGATTTCATAGCCGCTGAAAGGCGCGCCGTTTCGAGCTCCTGTGCCATGCACCGGCGCAAGCAATTTGTCGCCTAGAAGTTCCGTTTCAATGTCGAGCAGGCCTAACCCCTGCGCTTCGCCTGGCGGTCCCTCGACGCCCATCGGATCGCGGATGGCTCGGCCTAGCATCTGATAGCCGCCGCAAAGGCCGAAGACATGGCCGCCGCGCCGGCGATGCGCGAAAAGATCGATATCCCAGCCCTCGCGCCGGAAAGCCGCGAGACCGGCGATCGTCGATTTCGAGCCGGGGAGAATGACGAGCGCCGCGTCGGCGGGCAGGGTCTCGCCGCTTTTGACCATGACGACACGGACCTCGCTCTCCAAATAAAAAGGATCGAGATCGTCGAAATTGGCGATGCCAGGCAAAACCGGGACGGCAATAATGATCGGCCCCCCGCGCGGCGGCCTTGGGGTGGAAAGTGCCAGCGAATCCTCCTCCGGCAAACGCGCCGCCTCCGGGCAAAAAGGAATAAGCCCAAGGCCCGGCCAGCCGGTCAAGTCCTCGATGCTGCGCATGCCGTTCGCAAACAGGGCCGGATCGCCGCGAAACTTGTTGACGAGAAACCCCGCGATCATTTTGGCGTCGGCCGGATCGAGCACCGTCTTGGTCCCAACGATCTGGGCGATGACGCCGCCGCGATCGATGTCGCCGGCCAGAATCACCGGAACGCGGGCGGCGCGTGCAAACCCCATATTGGCGATATCGTTTTTGCGCAGATTGATTTCCGAAGCACTCCCCGCGCCTTCGACGAGGACAAGATCCGCGCCTTCGCAAAGTGTCGCGAAACTGTCGAGCACTGCTGGCAGAAGCTCCGGTTTCATATCCTGGTACTCTCGTGCATGCGTCTGGCCTATCACCCGGCCGCGCAGAACGATCTGCGCGCCATGCTCGCTTTGCGGCTTCAGGAGGACAGGGTTCATGTCGATGCTCGGGGGCACGCCGCAAGCTCTTGCCTGGGTCGCCTGGGCGCGGCCGATCTCGCCGCCATCCGGCGTCACCGCGGCGTTGTTCGACATGTTCTGCGGCTTGAACGGGCGCACCTTTAGCCCGCGATTCCTGTAGGCGCGGCAAAGTCCAGCGACAATCAGCGACTTGCCGACGCCAGAGCCGGTGCCTTGCAGCATCAAACTCTTGGCCCGCAGCGCCATGCTCAGAACTCGATTCCCTCTTGCGCCTTCACACCGGCCGCGAAGTGATGCTTTACAAGACTCATCTCGGTCACGAGATCGGCGGCCTCCAGCATTTCGGGCTTCGCATTGCGGCCGGTGACAACAATATGGAGATCGGGCCTGCGGGCTTGCAACGTAGCGACGACCTCTCCTACGGAAAGATAATCGTAGCGCAAGGCGATATTCAATTCGTCGAGGACGAGAAGTTTTATCTTGATGTCGCCGATAAGTTCCCGCGCCTTCGCCCAAGCCGCCGCCGCCGCCGCCATGTCGCGGTCGCGATCCTGCGTCTCCCAGGTAAAGCCCTCGCCCATCGTGTGCCAAGCGAGCAAATCGGAGAAACGCGCGAGCGCGCGGCGCTCGCCAGTGTCCCAGGCGCCCTTGACGAATTGCACGACGCCGCAAGGCCACGCATGGCCGAGCGCGCGCAGCAAAAGCCCGAAAGCCGCCGTCGATTTGCCCTTGCCCTTGCCGGTATGGACGATGAGGAGGCCCCTTTGGGTTATCGTCTTGGCGGCGACCTCGGCATCCTGCGCGGCCTTGCGCTTTGCCATTTTTTGCTTGTGGCGAAGGGCTTCGGCGTCGTCTTGCCCGGTCATCGGAGTCTTGGTCATGTTAGCGCTTACTTAGTTCATAAGTTGGCGACTATGCCCAGCTTTCATGGGAAATTGCACCTTACGATTTTCCTTTGTTGCCCGTAAGGAGTGACGTCCTGAAATCCAGCTTTGCGAAATGTCGCTGGCGATCCCATGTAGGTGTAAAGGCGAGATCCAGGTTCAACCGGATACCCCTCAGCAATCCTCGCACCTTGAGAGCGGGCGTAATCGAGTCCAGCCTCGAGAAGGCCAAGCGTGACTTGCCTGCGGCGAAAGCGGCGATCGACAAAGAAGCAAACAACTGACCACACTCTGGCGTTGTCGATCCTGGGGAGCGCCTTGTAACGCTCAAGAGCGGCGTAACTTTCCCGAGGTGCAATCGAACACCACCCGATGGGGTCATTTCCGGCGTAGGCGAGAATGCCAACCGGCAGGCCCTCACTTACCATTTGCCTGAGCCTCTGCGCTCGGCTCTCTTTTGTTGATTTCTGATATTCGGTGCTCCGCATCCGCCAGCGCATGCAGGAACAGTATTCAAACTTTCCGTGGCAACCAGAAAAGGTTGTCAAGTCAGCTAATATCTCCCGGATAACCGTTCGATAGTGGATTTCAGGATCTCGCCCGCTCATACCGGCGTCTAGGTTAGCGACTTGGGAAGGGCTTAGCTGGTTTCAGGAGCCTGAAAGAACGAGCACACTATGTCGGGAGTCCACGGCAGATATCGCAGTCTGCCGACGACGGCACGCAGCTAGTCGTTCGGGCCGTGTACCAGGGTCCGTCCCACACCATTGTTCTTGACGTTATTCCAGACCAGCTCGTCGGGATGGAATTCCGGGGCGTACCGCGGCAGAAAGAATAGATGCGGTTTGCATTGTAAGCATTCGACATAGGCTTTCAAATTTCAGCAACGTAATGAGCCGCTCTATTGTGGTGCTGGAGGGCGCCCGCGCTCCACACTACTGGGGAGCGCGAACAGTCGCAGACGACGGGCCAGGGCGGCGGGCAAGCCCATTTCACCGCATGTCGTCGCCCGCCGGAATTCGCGCAACGGCGAGGCCTCAACCGCGCCGGCTCGCGCGCGCGCGTTGCCACCAGCCGGAGCGTTTTGGGCGGGCCGGATCAAGGGTGTCCATCGGCGCGGACTCCTCTAGGCGCGACGGAATTTCGTCCCGTCCCGGCGCCACGTCCGATGGCGTGGATTGGGGCGGCTCTCGCGCACCGGCCTCCGCGCGCGCAGGCGAAGCCTCAACTTCATCTCCCTGTGGCGCGACCGCTTGAACCTGCTGGTCATCCGCGGCGAAAGCCGACGCCGCGCTTCGTGCGGCGGCAGCCTCGCGGCCACGGCCGACGCGGGGCGAACGCGGCACCCGGCGGCCGCGCCGCGCCCTTCCAGCGCTCTCTTCGCCTATCCCGCCGCTCAAGCTGTCGGGTGCGGGCTTGATTTCGAGCTGGGCGGCATCGGCGGGCCCGGCATCGAGGTTTACGGAAGCTTCGCCGGGGGCACGCCCGCCACGGCGCGAACGGCGCCCGTCGCGATGACTTGCCGCGGTTTGATCGTTGCTGGGGAAAGGCGCCTGTCCGGTTTCGGCTTCGCTTTCAAGGGTCACGCTTGGACGAAGTCCACCAATCTGGGCCATGGCCTCCAAGGCATCGTCCGGCGGCTGCGGCGCGTTGGCGGCAATTCCGGAGCCTTCGCGGTCGCCGCCACGGCCACGTCTGCGTCTGCGCCTGCGTCTTTGCCTGGCATCGGCCTCGCTTTCGCTATCGCTGGGTTCAGCGCCGCCATCCCGCGTCTCTTCCAGCGGAGTGGCCTCGGGCAGCCCTACTTCGCTACCGGCCGGTTCATCGCTGAAACTATCGGCCAGTGCCGCGCGCGGCGCTTCTTCCGGGGCAAAAGCGGGACTCTCTTTCGCCCCCGCCGCGGGCTCGCCGCGTTCCAGCGTATAGTAATTCGTCCCGGTCAAACCGTCGTCCGCCGCGATCGTCAACGACGCGCCAAACCGCTTCTCCAAATCGCGCAAATGGGCGCGTTTCTGATTGAGGATATAAAGCGCGACGGCCGTCCTTGTTTTGACAATGAGGTCATAACTCGAATTCTTGATCAGGGCATCTTCCACAACGCGCAAGACATGCAGGGCGATCGACGCCGTCGAGCGAAGCATCCCCGCGCCTGCGCAATGCGGACAGACCACCGTCGAGCCCTCGATGACCCCGGTGCGCATGCGCTGGCGCGACATCTCCAGGAGACCGAAATGCGACAGCCGGCCGATCTGGATACGGGCCCGGTCGTTTTTGAGGGCATCCTTCAGGCGGCGTTCGACGGCGCGATTGTTGCGATTCTCCTCCATGTCGATGAAATCGATGACGATGAGACCGGCGAGATCGCGCAGGCGCAGTTGGCGGCTGATCTCGTCGGCGGCTTCGAGATTGGTCCGAAGCGCGGTATCCTCGATATTATGTTCGCGAGTGGAGCGGCCGGAGTTGACGTCGATTGCGACCAAGGCCTCGGTTTGATTGATGACGACGTAGCCGCCCGACTTCAAGATTACTTGGTTCGAGAACATGGCGTCGAGCTGGGTTTCGGCACCGGACTTCGCGAACATCGGCTGCGGATCGCGATAGGGCTGGACCATCTTGGCATGGCTTGGCATTAGCAAGCGCATAAATTCCTTGGCCTCGCGATAGGCGTCTTCCCCCGCGACGACGATCGCGTCGATGTCCTTATTGTAAAGATCGCGGATCGACCGCTTGATCAGCGAACCCTCTTCATAAACGAGGGTCGGCGCGGTCGATTGCAAAGTGGTTTCGCGCACCGTTTCCCACATGCGCAGCAGATAATCGAAATCGCGCTTGACCTCGGCCTTGGTGCGCGCGGCGCCCGCGGTGCGGACAATAACACCCATGCCTTCCGGAACTTCGAGTTCGTGAGCAATGGATTTAAGCCGCTGGCGGTCGGTCGAGTCGGTGATCTTGCGCGAGATGCCGCCGCCCCGCGCGGTATTCGGCATCAAAACCGAATAGCGCCCGGCAAGCGACAAATAGGTAGTAAGCGCCGCACCTTTGTTGCCGCGCTCCTCCTTGACGACCTGCACGAGGAGAACTTGGTGGCGTTTGATGACCTCCTGGATTTTATACTGCTTGCGCTGGCGGTATGGGCGAGCTGGCATCTCTTCCATCGCATCACCGCCGAGGTGTTCGATCTCGGCCCCCTCCTCCTCGCCATCATCGCCAGCACCGCCACCGGGCTCGCCAGGCCCCGGCGCGGCCCAGTTCGTTTGCAAAGCAGCCTCGCTCGCGAAGGCCGTTTCCGATTGTTCTAGCGCCGCCGCCGGGCCGGGGTCGTCCGCGGCAAGTACAATCGCGGATTCAGCGCTGGCGGCATCAATGGGCGCTTCAGCGGCCCAATTCGGCGGCCCGGATTCCGGGATTGGGTCTGCCTGTGCCAGGGAGTGTTGGTCGGGCGCGCCGGCGGATTCCTCCGGCGGAACCAAGGCGCGCTCTCCCTCGAACGGCTCCAGTCCCGCCTCTTCGCGTTCCGCCTCTGGGTTGCCACGGCCTGCCGAGTCCGAGGACGCTTCGCCGGCGTAGGCCTCGGACAGGGTTTGGTCGGCGCCGCGCCGTTTCTCGGCCCGGTTGCCATTGCGATCACCGCGCCGATAGCGGCGGCTGCGGCGCGCTGGCCGGGAAACGTCTTCTTCCTCGTCGCGTTGAACTCTCGCCTCTTCCTCGATCAGGGCCTGACGGTCCGCGATGGGAATCTGATAATAATCAGGGTGGATTTCCGAGAAAGCAAGAAAACCATGACGGTTGCCGCCGTAGTCGACAAAGGCGGCCTGAAGCGAAGGCTCGACCCGCATGACCTTGGCGAGATAAATATTGCCGCGAAGTTGTCTCTTGCTTGCGGCCTCGAAATCGAATTCCTCAACCCGGTTACCGCGAAGGACGACCACCCTGGTTTCTTCGGGGTGGGACGCATCGATGAGCATTTTGTTGGCCATGGGAAACTCGTTCAGGCGCGATGCGCAAAAGGCCAGTGCTGCCAGCCAAGGTCCGCAATCCGGACGTCGGGGCAAGGCGCGGCCGGCGCAAGGCCGCATCACGCAATGGATGGAGAGGTAAGTGAGAAAAAGGAGGGGTGGGGCGGCAAGACGCGCCGCCGCTCGGCGTTCCGCCACGAGACAAACTGGGACGCGCCGCGCCGTTATCGGCAGAATCGGTCAGGCGGCTTCGATCCAGGCTGCGATAACAACGCATGAACTCGGCAATCGCGTCGTTGGAAGCAACAACAACGTCCGGCCCCGCAACCAGGAGGATGCCATAACCCAATTGATCAGCGGCCGCTAATGACCCCACTGCGGGACAGGTCATATCCTCGTTACCCATCGGGAACGGCGTCCCTAAATGGGATCCGTCCAAACATCACTCCTGGCAGGCAGCGCCTCGGTGAAGCCCTAGTTCCCGGAGCGCCAGAAGCATCTTTGTTCCAGCTCCGGCTTTCGCTTCACGACGCCACCACCCAAAATGCCAGTTATAGGCGGTGCGACACCGGAAAATCCTGTGACCCTGATTCGCAGACTTCCGGGTCGGAAAAGGAATTGCTATTCATATCGGGTTTCTGGGCTGTTTGGCAAGTTTTCCTTTGATCCAGTGCCGGCAGCACACGATCTGTCCGGTTTTGGGGAGCGCACGATCTGGCCGGCAATCCGCAGGCCCTTGCAGGCGGATTTGCAGGCGCCGGGCCGTTCAGGGGGTGAGGAAGAGCCAGTTGTTGCGCCTTTTGCGGCGTGACGAGGCGGCGGCCGGTTTGACTTGGCGCGAGGCGTGCTGTTAAAAAGCCGCTAAGGCCGCTGCGGAACACTCGCCGCGTCCAGGGGATGGGGTGCCCCCTTAACCGCCGACAAGGCTGATGACTCCTGCGTTGCAACGTCAATTCGGCGGGCAGTTTTGTTGTCTCGCCAGCAGGAGGAAGCCCTAAATGGATCAAGACCTAACCATATTCCTCGCGCCGGTTTGCATTATCGTGGGCGGCGGCCTCATCGCCTTCGGTGGTCTGACCTTATTTGGTCTCGATTTACTCTTTAAAACCAAAAGCCAAGCTATTCTAGGAATTTGTGCTGGCCTAGTGCTCATTGGCGCGCTGGAAATCCGATTCTATTCGTCGAGCGCATCTTTTTTAGAGAACCAGAAAGTCGTGGTTTCCTACTGTCACGTTGTAGCGGAAAAAGCGAATCCTGGCGAGCGAGGCACCCAAAGCGATTCCATCAACAAGTCGCTTGCCGCGTGCTTAAGCAAGGAGGGCTATGAATGGAGCCCAGAGCACCGGCGCTGCAAGGAGGCGCCGCTCGCGATGAACGAATATTGTTATCTCCCAACTGCATTTCTCAGCCGGCTGATCACCAAGATGCAGCTGTTGTTCGAGTGACGCCGCGAGCCGCGCCCGGTCAGACGCATTGCCATCTTCCGGGCCAGCGGTCATAAAAAAGGACCGCTGGCTTTTTTTTGCCAATTCTGTCTTTCGCGCTGCTCTACTGCATTGTCCCGCGCCAAGGTTTACAATTTGTCGACGCGCCTGGCGCGGGATGGCGCCGCGTGTCAGCAACGCCAACGCAAACCGTAATTGCCGCGGATTCGTCCGCACGCCGTGGCGTAAACCCAACGCGGCTAAACGATTTACCGCCGCGGACCGCCCCGGTTGCCACGATTTTTCAAAAATTCTGGCCTTACGTGCGGATGACCAACACCGAACATTTGGCATGCCGCACGATCGTTTTGGCGTTGGAGCCGATAAGATAGGTCGACATGGAAGGCCTATGCGATCCGACCACGATAAGATCGGCGCCCCAATCATCGGCCTCGGCCAGGATCTCGACATAAATGCCGCCAAACCTGACGGCATGCGACAGGTTCTCCTTTGGAAAAGCAAGGTCGGCGCCGATAGCTTCAAGCGCGCGCGTGGCGCGCTCTTCTTGCGATTTGTCGAATTCGGGCGGAACATATTCCATGAAACTCGCCGGAAGCAGTGTCTCGATCGTGACAAGCCGCAAGGCGCCCTTTGACTGAAGCGCGAGCTCCACCGCAGCATCGAGGGCAGGTTTCGCGATCGTCAATTCGGTCAGGTCGATTGGGATCAGTATCTTCTTGAACATCGAATTTGGCCTATGTGCCGTGTTGCGAACTCCCGCGCTCCGTGCGCCGGGACGGGAGATGAGGACCCAGCGTGTCCTCGCCGTCAGGTCGCGGTTTCGGTTTCCCGCAGCAGGTCGCCAACGGCCGCGAGTGCCGCGTCCGCGGCGGCGCCCTGCGGGCCTCCCGCTTGCGCCATGTCGCGGCGGCCACCGCCGCCCTTGCCGCCAAGTTTGGCAGCCGCGGCACGCACCAATTGGACGGCATCGAAGCGCTCTGTCAAATCGGGCGTGACGCCGACCACGACGCCCGCCTTTCCATCGTCATCGATGCCGACGATCGCGACAACCCCAGAGCCGACGCTTAGCTTCGCTTCGTCGGCGAGCGTTTTTAGATCATTCATCGCGATTCCAGATATCACACGAGAGAAGAATTTGACTCCGCCTATTTCTTCCATGAGCGGCGTACTGCGGGCGGCGGCTCCGCCCATTGCTAGATCTCGGCGCGCCTCACGCAGCTCGCGTTCAAGCTTCCGGCTCTCCTCGATGAGGCTCGCCAAGCGCTTGGCCGCCTCCTCCTCGGGAGCCCTCAGAAGCGCCGCGACATCATGCAGCCGGTTGGCCCGCGCGTTGAGATGATGGCGCGCCTCGGCCGCGGTCTTGGCTTCGATGCGTTGGACGCCGGCCGCGACCGGGGCCCTCGACACGATCGTGATGATCCCAATATCGCCGGTGCGGGAAACATGCGTGCCGCCGCAAAGCTCGGTTGAAAAAGCCTCTGTCGAGGAGACTGGCAAACCATCCTCGCGGGGGCGCGCAACGCCCATCGACACGACGCGAACTTCGTCGCCATATTTCTCCCCGAAAAGCGCGCGGGCGCCGGATCCAATGGCCTCGTCGATGCCCATCAGGCGGGTCACGACAGGAGTGTTGTCCAGCACCGCGCGATTGGCGATGTCCTCGACGCGGGCGAGCTCAACCAGGCTGATTGGCTTTTGATGGGTAAAATCGAAGCGCAGCCGGTCGGGAGCAACGAGCGACCCCTTTTGCGCCACGTGTTCGCCGAGCACCCGGCGGAGCGCCTCGTGCAGAAGATGCGTCGCCGAATGATTGGCACGTACCGCCTGCCGGCGTTCGTGATCGACTACCAGCTCAACGGCAAGCCCGAGGCGCACCTCGCCTTCTTCGACCACTCCTTCGTGGACAAACAGATTGCTGAGTTTCTTTTTTGTATTGTCGACGCGGAAGCGAACGCCGCTTGCACGCATGACGCCGGTGTCGCCGACTTGGCCGCCGGATTCGCCATAGAAAGGCGTCTGATTGAGGATGATGGAACCGTGTTCGCCCGGGGCGAGACTCTCGACTTCCTTGCCGTCCTTGAGGATCGCGGCGACGAGCCCCTCCGCGCGCTCCATGTCGTAGCCCAAAAATTCCGTTGCTCCGGTTTTCTCCTTGACGGCGAACCATAAAGCCTCGGTTGCCAATTCGCCGGAACCGACCCAAGCCTTGCGCGCCTCGAGGCGCTGGCGCTCCATCGCGGCCTCGAATCCTTCGATGTCCACATGAAGCGCGCGCGCGCGCAAGGCGTCCTGCGTGAGATCAAGCGGAAAACCGTAAGTGTCGTAGAGTTTGAACGCGACGCCTCCAGGCAGGGTGCCCCCTTGCGGGAGATCCCGGGTTGCCTCGTCGAGGATCGACAGGCCCCGCGCGAGCGTGTCCCGGAACCGCGTCTCCTCAAGGCGAAGGGTTTCGATGGTGAGCGGCTCGGCGCGCAAAAGCTCGGGGTAGGCCTGGCCCATTTCCCGCGAAAGCGCCGGAACAAGCCGCCACATCACGGGCTGCTTGGCGCCGAGCATTTGGGCGTGGCGCATGGCGCGGCGCATGATCCGGCGCAGCACGTAGCCACGGCCTTCGTTTGAAGGCAAGACGCCGTCGGCAACAAGAAAAGCGGCGGCGCGCAGGTGGTCGGCGATGACCCTTTGGCTTGCTTTTTGCGGGCCGTCCGGATCGACACCGGTCACTGATGCGACGGCGAGGATCAACGCGCGCATGAGGTCTATGTCGTAATTGGACGTAACTCCCTGCAGGAGCGCGGCGATACGTTCGAGTCCCATGCCGGTATCGATCGATGGCCGTGGCAATCCGATGCGCTGGCCAGGCGAGACCTGCTCGAATTGCATAAAGACGAGGTTCCAAAATTCGAGAAAACGGTCGCCGTCCGCGTCCGGGCTGCCCGGCGGACCTCCGTGGAATTTGTCGCCCTGATCGAAGAAAATCTCGGAGCAAGGGCCACATGGACCAGTATCGCCCATTGCCCAAAAATTATCGCTGGTTCTGATACGAACTATTTTGGAGTCCGGAAACCCAGCGATCTTCTTCCACAACTCATAGGCTTCATCGTCGTCGCGGTAAACCGTGACGAGAAGCCGGTCCTGCTGCAGGCCGAATTCGCGGGTGAGCAATTTCCAGGCGAGCTCGATGGCAAGCGGCTTAAAATAGTCGCCGAAGGAAAAATGTCCCAGCATTTCAAAAAAAGTGTGGTGGCGCGCCGTATAACCGACATTGTCGAGATCATTGTGTTTTCCGCCGGCGCGGACGCATTTCTGCGCGGTAGCCGCGCGCGTATAGGCGCGCTTTTCGACGCCGGTAAAAAGGTTCTTGAACTGAACCATTCCGGCGTTGGTGAACATGAGGGTTGGGTCATTTTGCGGCACCAGCGGCGAAGACGCCACGATCTCGTGTCCATTCTTTTTGAAGAAATCGAGAAAGGCCGACCTGATCTCGCTGACGCTGTTCATTCCGTCACACCCGATAGTCTCAATCCTGATTGTTGGCGAGCCCGCGTGGTGGCGTCCGCCACCCAAAAATGAAAATTATAGCGTTGACTCCCCTACGGCGCTACGCCGATTAGAACCAATGGAACAGCGGGAACACCACGGCCCTCCCGGATGAGGTTGTAAAGCTCGCCTTCGTAGTACCCGACACCCGACGCCATTTCCTCTTGCAGAGACTTCATGGCGAGAATCTCCACGCCAACGTCGATCACATTGCCAATATAGAATGCCATGTGCTTTACGAACAGGTCATAGGCCACGAAAGAGTATTTACCGAATTGAACCTCAACTGCGATGCGGTCCTTTACAAAATCGGTTTGGTTGTAGGAGAAAATCGGAAGTTTTCCAGCGACCTCAATCTCTCTCTTCTGTTCAGAGGGCGTAAGTTTCATCGTCTTTTCGATGAGCTTCGCATCTTCTGTCACCCAGTATGACGTGCGTTTTTCTTCCCAGCCTCGGCTACCAAACTCGCCCGCCATGCACTTGTTCATGGCGATGGGCGAATAGAACACGGTTCCTTGGCTGCGCTTCTCCTTTGAAACTTTGCTCTTGCACGCCGTCGCATCGACCGCGGCAATTATCTTTTCAATTTCCGTCCATAGCGCAGGTTTGTGGACCTTGATGAATTCCCATCCGTTTTGATGCGAATGGAGCGCGGCAATTTTCACCGATGACCGCCATAGGGCAGCGCAGGGTCGTAAACCGGCTTGTGCATCGGGCGAGTTCTCAGCGTGCCCGCTTTCAGCTCGCGGAGTCTCGTCACAGCGATATCCACATATTGCTTAACCACGTCACAACCGTAACCAATACGCCCGTGCAACTCAGCGCCCACAATCGCTGTGCCAACGCCCATATATGGGTCTAAAACATTGTCACCCCTTTCCGTGAGAGACAGGACCAGCCGTTCGATAAGCTCAACGGGGAACTGGCAGGGATGCGGTGTTTTCTCGACGTGGTTGTTTTTGACATTTGGAAATACCCAAACGTCGCCAGGATTCTTCCCCAATGGATTACAGGAAAGCTGGCCCGCCTTCGGCCCCTTGAAATATTTCTTGCCTGGATATTTCGATGGGACGCGGATTGGATCCAAGTTGAAAATGTAATCGTCGCCCTTGGTGAACCAAAGGATCGTCTCGTAACGCCCAGATAGCCGTTTGGAACAATGGAGGCCGTGTTCGAAATGCCAAACAATGCGGTTGCGGAGCTTTAAGCCGTGCCTCTGAAAGATCGGATAGAGCATCGTATCGAGCGGAAATATCTCGCCGTCCTGAATGTGGTTCCCAACTTGCCAACATATCGAACCGCGCGGATGCAACAGCCGAACGCACTCTGCGATCACCTTCGCCTGGGCGGCGACATATATATCGAGCGAGCTTTTCGCCTCATAAGCCTTGCCTATGTTATATGGCGGCGAGGTTACGATGAGCTGCATGGACTCGGCAGGCAACCATTTCATATATTCAAGGTTGTCCGAACAAACCATCCTCGCGTCCGGCACTGCTTGCTTTACGGGCCGCTTATTGGTGCCATTCTGATCCGGGCGGTAGGCCATTACGACTTTGACGAGCTTAGTCAAAGGCTCTAGTTCATCCGTCATGCGGTCAATTCCCTGTAAGTGATTCGACGACCGTTAAGCGCTGCGTACCAAGCTCTCGAGGCGCTGCATAGTATCCTGGGTTACATTGCCGTCGTCACGGCGGAATGTGAATTCGACCACATATCTGGCCAAATGCTTGGGATTGCAGCGCAAATCTTATTTACCAGTCTCCTCGGCCGGGCCGCTCATGCCGGCTTGGTCGAGAAGGCGGTCGGCTATAAGCCCGGAGTTTTCGCGAATGTCTTGCTCGATCCGTTCGGCAATCTGCGAATTGGCCTTGAGAAAATTCTTTGCATTTTCCCGGCCTTGGCCGAGCCGCTGGCTATCGTAGGAGAACCAGGCCCCGGATTTTTCGACGACGCCAGCCTTTACGCCAAGATCAATAAGTTCGCCCAACTTGGATATGCCCTCGCCGTACATGATATCGAATTCGACCTGCTTAAACGGCGGCGCGAGCTTGTTCTTCACGACCTTGACGCGGGTTTGATTCCCGGTGACTTCGTCGTGATCCTTGATGGATCCGATCCTACGGATGTCGAGCCGGACGGACGCATAAAACTTTAACGCATTGCCGCCGGTCGTGGTCTCCGGGCTGCCATACATGACGCCGATCTTCATCCGGATTTGATTGATGAAGATCACCGTCGTTTGCGAGCGTGAGATCGAGGCGGTGAGCTTGCGCAGCGCCTGGCTCATGAGCCGTGCCTGGAGACCAGGTTGGCTATCGCCCATTTCGCCTTCGATCTCGGCGCGCGGAGTGAGCGCCGCGACCGAATCGATGACGAGAACGTCGACCGCGCCGGAACGCACGAGCGTATCCGTGATTTCGAGCGCCTGTTCGCCGGTATCTGGCTGCGAGATCAAGAGATCTTCGAGATTAATCCCGAGCTTTCGCGCATAGATGGTATCGAGCGCATGCTCGGCGTCGATGAAAGCGCAGACTCCGCCTTTTTTCTGGGCCTCGGCGATGACATGCAAGGTCAAGGTGGTCTTGCCCGAGGATTCCGGACCGTATATCTCGACGACGCGCCCGCGCGGGAGGCCGCCGACCCCCAACGCAATGTCGAGCCCGAGCGACCCTGTCGGCACGGTTTCGATTTCGACCGCCTTCTGGTTTTTCCCAAGGCGCATGATCGAGCCCTTCCCGAAGGCTCGTTCGATCTGCGACAGCGCGGCGTCGAGCGCCTTGGTCTTGTCCACGGACGTCCCTTCGACGAGACGGAGGTTTGCTTGGGTCACGGTGATCTTCCCTTCTGGCATGAGCGGGGCCTATCCGCAAATTTTGCTGCGATGGTTCGATTGTACATGGTTTGTTCTCATTTACAAGTGTTTTTTTGCAGGGGTCTGGACATGCGGCCCGGCTCGGAAACCCCCAGCCCGGCGGCGGCCGAAACGCCGGCTGCGCGCCGCAGGTTGACACTGTTGGGCCAACAGCCGCGAGCGATGGACATTTGCGGCGAATCGATCGTTTTCTTCGGCTTGCAGGGCAGCGGCGCCGGCGGCGATCGGATGCGGCGCTTTGGACTGGCAAAGGCAATTCTCGCCGGGCGAAACGGCTTTTTCCGCTTGCGGCATAGGAGCTAAGAGGTCACCTTTCTAAGTCTTATTTGCAAGATTGTACAAAGCCATCGAAAGCCCTCCCTGATGTGGCGCGCCATCCTCGAACCTGCACTTTTGTTCGCCTCGCCCTTCGCCGCCTATACGATCTATCTCGTTTTGCGGCAAAACTATCCCTTCGCGATGGAGCATTGGACGAAAAGCGCGGTCTCGACGCTGACTTTGGCCGGCCTTGCGATCGCCGTCACAGGCATGATCGCCTTCGGTATTTTCGCCCCGCGCCACCGGGGCGCCTATGTCCCGGCCCACATTGAAAACGGGAAGCTCGTGCCAGGGCGCTTGCAATGAGCCAAGCGGGGGCCGGGAGCCGGGGCATCAAGGCGCCGGACGCCCTCGCCGCGCTGTTTGACGACCAAGCCTTGCGCCGCGTTTTTGCCGCGCTCGCCCAAGAAGGCGAGGAAACCCGCATTGTCGGCGGCGCCTTGCGCAATGCGCTCCTGGGCCGGCCGGTGCATGAAATCGATCTCGCGACGACCCTTGGTCCCAAGGCCATTATGGCGCGGGCGAATGCCGCGGGCTTGCGCGTCGTTCCGACCGGCATCGCGCACGGCACGGTCACGGTGCTGGCCTTGGAGCGAACCTTCGAAGTGACAACCCTGCGCGAGGACATAGCGACCGATGGCCGCCACGCGAAGGTCCTATTCGGCCGCGATTTTAAAACTGATGCGCTACGCCGCGATTTTACGATGAACGCGCTGTCCATGACACGCGACGGAAGAATGTTCGATTACTCTGGTAGTCTCGACGATATCGCGGCGCGCAAAGTGCGCTTCATTGGCGAGCCCGCGCGGCGCATCGCCGAGGACTTTCTGCGCATCCTGCGCTTCTTCCGCTTTTCCGCCGATTTCGGCGAAGGCCCGCTCGATTCTGCTGGGCGTTTGGCGGCCATTCGTCAACGAGAGGGACTTGCCCGTCTCTCGCGCGAAAGAATACACGCCGAGATTCTGAAGCTGCTTTCCGCAAGGCAGGCAGCTAGGGTTTGCGCGGACATATGCGCCGATGGGCTGCTGCATCCGCTTATCGCGTCCGTGCCGGATCCGGCGCGGCTGCGGCGCGTCGTGGCGATCGTCCCGCCACAAGATCCGCTCCTGCGTCTTGGCGCGCTCTGTGTCAGACTACACGAGGACGCCGCGCGCTTGCGCGAGCGGCTGCGTCTTTCCAACGCCGAGGCGGAGCGTCTCGAAGGTGCGGCGACTGCTCTCGTTACTCTGCATGGGCTTGACGAGCCGCCAAGACCCGATGGATTGCGGGACTTGCTCTTCCGCCACGGCCGCCAGGCGGCGGGCGACGCAATAATATTGGCGCAAGCCGATGCTCGCCCGGGGCACGATGACGAATGGGAGCGTGCGCGAAAATTTCTGCAAGACACCGCGGAACCGCGCCTGCCATTTTCAGGCGCCGACATGATAGCGCGTGGCATCACCGAGGGCCGGGCCATCGGCGAGGCCTTGCGGGAGCTGCAAGCGCGCTGGATCAAGGCCGGCTTTCCAACCGACCCGGCACGCCTCGCGCGATTGCTCGACGAGACGCTCCGGAGGACTCCATGATCGCCGCCCAAATTGGGTTCGCGCGACTAGTTGAGAAGCGGGCTCCAGGACGGATCCGAACCGTAATTTGGCGTCGGTACCGGGAATTCGGCCCGTCCGAACACGTCGGTCATAAAAATCTTCGCGCCGCCCTGCCCGCCGGGATCGCGAAAAAACATCAGATAAAGGCCGTTGGGGGCCCAGGTCGGCCCCTCGTTGTGAAAGCCTTCGGTGAGGGTCCGCTCGCCAGATCCATCGGGACGCATGACACCAATCGCGAATAAATCGCCCTTTTGCCTGGTAAAGGCGATATAGTCGCCTTTTGGCGACCAGACAGGCGTCGAATAGCGCCCCTCGCCAAACGAAATGCGTTTCGGACCCTCCCCGGTCGCCGACATGATATAGATCTGCTGGGTGCCGCCGCGGTCCGATTCGAACACGATTTGGCTACCGTTGGGCGAATAGGACGGCGACGTGTCGATCGCGTTGGAATCGGTGAGCCTGGTCGTCGTGCGCGAGCGCAAATCCATGGCGTAGAGGTTCGACGCCACCCCTTGCGCGAGCGACATCGCGACCTTTTGCCCATCCGGCGAAAAGCGCGGCGAAAAGGTCATGCCTGGGAAATTGCCGACGACCTCGCGCTGGCCGGTCTCGATATTCAACAAAAGGACTTTCGGGTCGGATGCGCCAAACGACATATAGGTCACGTCTTGCGACGATGGCGAAAACCTTGGCGTCACGACGAGATCGTCGCCTCGCGTCATGTAGCGCAGATTGGCGCCATCCTGATCCATGATCGCCAGCCGCTTGCGGCGGCGCTCCGGCGGACCAGTCTCGTCAACAAAGGCAATCTGCGTATCGAAAAAGCCTTGCTCGCCGGTAATGCGTGAAAATATCGCATCCGAGACGATGTGCGCGACGCGGCGCGCATTGTTCGGATCGGTGACATATTGGCTGCCGGCGATCTGCTTGCCGGTCGCCACGTCCCAGAGCCGGAACTCGGTTTGCAGCCTACCGTCCGAGGCCCGGCTGGTCCGGCCCGTCACCACGAATTGCGCATTGATCATGCGCCAGGAATCCATCTGCGGCGCCTGGTCGGGATTGGCAATCGTCTCAACGAAGGTCTTCGGATCGATGGGCGCGAGAAACACCGAACGCTTGAAATTGTTGGTGACTATAGCGGTCAACTGGGCGCTCGGCACCGCATCGCCGGAAAATGCCGTCACCGCGATCTGTATGGGTTTGAATTCTCCCGCCCCATGCACATCGAGATAGCGGTCCTGCTGGGCATGGGCCGGCGGCGCGAGCCCCAATCCGCTCAGCACAATCGTCGCCACCAGAATTGCGGCCAACATTCCGATGACCCCTTGCAGATTGCGCCGGGCGCGGGAACGACGCTCGGATAACGGAAATTTCACAGCATTTCCTCCGGATCGAAGCGGACGATCCGGCCTTTCCATTGATCGTAATATGCCTGATATCGGGACGGAATCCGTAGCGGATCGCAGCGCCGTACCGCCCGCATCGCGCTTTCGGCAAGAGCGCGCAAATTGGGGTCGGACGGCGGGTTGAGCAGCACGGGCTGGCCGATCAACGAACCGTCCAGCGTATACTGAACATGAATCTCGGGAATGTATTTTTGCTGCCCGCCAAGCCCGGCAAAGTTCCAGCACCGCTTGTATTGCTCTTGCAGCAGCCCATCGAGCTGGTCCCAGAGGGATGGCGACATTTTGGCGCCACTTGCCGTCGGCGAACCGAGCGAGGCCACTTGACTGAGGGCTTGCCCGCTCGCCCGTTTTCCATGCGGCGCCTCCGTGTTGAGAAACTTGGCTATGTCGCCCGGATCGAATTTTTGGTGCGGCTCGGCGGCCTCCTCGCCGGACCTGGGCTTGGCGGCCGGCTTTTGTTTTTCCTTTTGCTTTTCCTGATCGAGCAGTTTCGCTAATTGATCCGGCTTGAATTTTGGCACGGACTTTTTGGGCGGCTCGACCCGCTTCGGTTGGGCCGGTTCCGGCGCGGCTGTTTCCTCCGCTTCGTTGACCGGCGGTTTCGGCGGCGGCGCAACGGACGGCTTGACCTGCTCGGAATTCGGCGCTGGCTTCGCAGTTTCCTGCGCGGGGCGCGGCGGCGGCGAGGCCGTGCCATGTTCAGGCGGCTTGGGCGCCTCTTGCGGCTCGGCTTGGCCTGGATCGGATTGAGGTTTCAGCGGCGGGGGCGGCGCGGAGACATTCTTGGGCGCGTCGCTTGGGAAGGGGTGCGGGTTTAGCTCGGCGAGCTCGGCAATTTTTTCGGCCCTTTCGAGCGGCTTTACCTCGGCCGCTGTCTTTTCGCCCCGCATAATTTGACTGAATTGCTGGGAGCTGACAATTTCGACCGGAACGCTCTCCTGTGCATTGTTGAATTGCGGTGACTGCGACAACGAAAACAGCGCCAAGGCGAGCAAGCCGATATGCACGCCGCCCGAAACCGCAAAGCCAGGATTTTCGGGTAAAGGCATGGCGGTTTAATTCTTGTTGGGATTGGTGACCAGCGCGACCTTTTTGTATCCGGCCGCGGTGATGATCGACATGACCTCGGCGATCCGTCCGTAATTCACCTGATTTGCGCCGCGCACATAGATTCGCTCGTCGACACCCGTGGTCGCCGCCTCCTTCAACTTGCCCGCGAGCTCGGCGATTTGCACCGGCTGGTCCATCACGTAGACCAAACCTTTGTCATCGACGGCGACCGAGATCGGTTTTTGCTCGATGTTCAGCGCCGCGGCCTTCGTCCGCGGCAAATCGATCGCAACGCCTGTCGCGAGCAGTGGCGCGGCCACCATGAAAATGATCAAAAGCACCAGGATGATATCGATGAAAGGCGTCATATTGATCTCGGCCATGGCGCGATAGCGCGGTACGCCACGCCGCCCGCGCCCATTCTTGCGCACCGCAATGCCCGTCATGCCCATGTTCAAAATCTCCAACGCATGGTTTCAAATTCCCGGCGCGGGAATACGCCGGTTTCTTTGGTGTTCAATGATCAGGCCGCCCGATCCTGAGCGGTGCGCTGATCGATTTGACGCGACAGAATTGCGGAAAACTCGTCCGCGAATCCCTCAAGCCGCGCTTGTTTCTTGGCGACGTCGCCTTGAAATTTATTGTAGGCGATCAGAGCAGGGATCGCCGCGAAGAGTCCGATCGCGGTCGCGAGAAGCGCTTCCGCTATGCCAGGCGCGACGACCGCGAGCGAAGTATTGCGCGACGCCGCGATCGAGCGAAACGCGGTCATGATCCCCCAGACGGTACCGAACAGGCCGATGAAAGGGCCGGCCGAGGCAACCGTCGCCAGCACCAAAAGGCTGGATTCGAGCTTTTCGACCTCCCGCGCGATCGAAACGTCGAGGACTTTCTCGATGCGCGCCTGAAGACCCATGAAGGACGAGGCCGCCCCTTGCACCGAACGCCGCCATTCCCGCATCGCCGCGACAAACAACGCCGCCATGCCCGACGCCGGGCGCGACGACAAGGTCGTATAAAGTTCATCGAGCGAGGCGCCCGACCAGAAAACCTCCTCGAACTTGGCCATGGCGCGCTGGGTTTTGGAAAATAATAACATTTTGTTGATGATGATCGCCCAGCACCCAACCGAGGCGCCGAGCAACCCGAGCATGACCAGCTTGACCACGAAGTGGGCCGACCAAAACATACCTAGAAGCGAGACCTCCATGGCGGGCGACGCCAGTCCGGATGCGGCAATATCGGCAGGATTCATAACCCCATTCCCTTTAAAATCTAGTTGAGGCTCGTGCGGCGAGTCAAAACCCATTTCGGTTATCTTTTGTCCGGGAAATCGGTCATTTCTGGGGCTTCACCCGCCCGAACCTGTCCCGCGCCTTGCTGCGCACGCCACTGAATGGGATGGAGACGGCGCGAAGGTTAACCGCGATCAAGGTTAAAACACTATTACCATTATGTTTTGAGGCTACTTTAAACCCCCGGCCCGGGAGCCGTCGACGCCTTGAGCTTCGCCAAAATTCCGACGGGAATACGCCGCGCCTTGCCGCCCGCGACAACGGCTATTCTGACTCTCGCGGTTAACAGCACTTCGCCGCCGCGGCGGATTTTCTGGATCATTTCGATCGAGGCGCCCCCTGTGGCGGAAGGGTGCGTCTCGACGCAAAGCTCGTCGTCCATCAGCGCGGGTTTGCGAAACTCGATGGTCATGGCGCGCACCACGAAATGAAAGCCGCCTGCCCCGCCGTTTCCAAAAATCCCCCGGTGCTCGATTCCGAGCGCGCGCAGAAACTCGGTGCGGCCGCGTTCAAGGAAACGTAGATAGGAGGCGTGATAGACGACACCGGAAAAATCCGTGTCCTCGTAATAGACCCGTATCGCGAGGCGGTGGGGGGACGCCGGGGAAGCCGGCGCTTCACGCGGCCGGTCGCTTGGTTGGAGCGCCATCTTAGGCATGATCATTTAGACCCGCAGGCTCCACATAACCGCCAAGGACGCCGCCACCACCTAGTCGGCGACGGCGCAAAACGGAGGATACCATAAGGGTATGGCGACGAGCCTTGAGGGTATAGATGCGAGCTTCGAACCTCGGTGGTGCGCATAATCCCAAATTCCATGCGCGGCCCAGGCAACCGGAAGGATCCACGGAATGACCCAAAGACCCGCCAAAGCAGCAACAAAGAATCCCGTAGCGACCGTCAACTCGGTCGCAATCTGGGCACGGTTGCCCTTTTGCAAGCTAAATCCGATGTATATCGCGCCCATCACGGCGAGGAGCACGGCGGCGAATTGTTCCGATTGCGTCTTCGAGAGAAGCAACTTGAGCGGCATCGTGGCCACAGCGAGAAGCGCGCCGATGGCGGCGGCGGGAGATCGCGAGAAGGAATTTGTCATTCAGCCAAAAATTACCCCATTCGTTCCGCACCGCCGCGGCGGCGCTCCGCAAGGCAAGAACGAGCTACAAGATTTCCCTGCGACCATAGCAAAGACACTCTCCAATTGTGAAGGCCGGTCTAGCCACCAAGCCGCCGTTGGCGTCAAGATCGTCGCGCGGCCGGGCGGCAATAGCCCCGGGGAGCGAGGAAGCATTCGATGGCACCAAACCGTAAACGCCAGATCGCCGTTCTCGGCGCCGGCGCCTGGGGCACGGCGCTCGCCAACCTTGCCGCCCGCCCAACCGGCGCGGAGGAGACCGAAGTCACGCTTTGGGCGCGCGATGCCGCGCATGTCGCCGAGATGCGGGCAACCGGAATCAATGCGCGGCATCTTCCGGGCGTCCCGCTCCTCTCGAATGTCCACCCCATCGCGGAACCAGCCGAGGCTCAAGGCGCGGTGCTCGTTCTCGCCGTGGTCCCCGCCCAGGCGCTGCGGCCGGTCCTGGAAATTTTCGCGCCTCATATAGCAGCGGGCGGCGTACCGGTCGTCGTTTGCGCCAAGGGCATCGAACAAGCGACCGGACTGTTCCTGACCGAAGTCGCGGCCGGGGTATTGCCGGGTAATCCGCCAGCCATTCTTTCCGGCCCGAGCTTTGCCGCGGACGTTGCGCGAGGACTTCCAACCGCCGTTACTCTGGCCGCGCGCGACGGCGATCTCGCGGCCACGCTCGCCGGTAGGCTGGCGGCGCCCTCGTTCCGGCTCTATTCGTCGTCCGATGTTAGAGGGGTCGAGATCGGCGGCGCGGCGAAAAACGTTCTCGCCATCGCGAGCGGGATCGCCGCCGGCCGCGGACTCGGGGCGAGCGCCGGGGCGGCCCTCATCGCGCGGGGCTTCGCCGAGCTCAGCCGTTTCGGCCAAGCCCATGGCGCCGGGGCTTCTACCTTGATGGGCCTTTCGGGGCTCGGCGATCTTGTCCTCACCTGCACATCGGCGATGTCGCGGAATTACGCCCTCGGGGTCGCGATGGGGCGGGGAGCGACACCTGCCGAAGCGATGGCGCGAAGCGGCCTCTGCGAAGGCGTGCATACGTGCGGCGTGCTTGTCGATCTCGCCAGTGCCAAGGACATCGACATGCCGATCGCGGCGGCCGTCGATGCGGTGCTCGCCGAGCGGATTGGCGTCGAGGACGCCATCGCGGGGCTGCTGGCACGGCCCTCGAAAGCCGAATTCGCCAAACGCGATTAGCCGCCCGCGGGGACGTCGATTCCTTTTCGTGTTATTGCATGTTGTAGTTCGTGAACAGTTTTTCCGCGAACGGAGAGCGCACCGATGGCGCATTGGCTGATCAAGAGCGAGCCCGGCAATTGGTCCTGGCGCGATCAGATGAAAGCCGGCAGGAAGGGGACCTGTTGGAACGGCGTCCGCAATCACAGCGCCAAGCTAAATTTGATGGCGATGCGGGTTGGCGAGCAAGCCTTCTTCTATCACTCGGGCGAAGGCAAGGAGATCGTTGGCATCGTCGAAATCATCAAACCCTATTATCCCGATCCGTCCGATCCAAGCGGCAAGTTCGGAATGGTCGATGTTCGCGCGGTCGAGGCATTGAAAAAGCCGGTTAGCCTCGATGCCATCAAGGCCGATCCACGCTTGGCAACAATGGCGCTTGTCACGAACGCGCGGCTTTCGGTGCAGCCGGTGAGCGATAGGGAATGGGACATCATCCGCGCCGAGGGCGGCTTATGATGCCGCGTGACGGCGGGATGCGCGAGGGACGCCGAACTCGCCGGCTCCCCCGGCCAAGAAATCGAAGGTCTTTTGGCCTTGCCCTATATTCTTCCTAATAGGGCAAGAATCAAAACGACCACAAGGACCGTGCCAAGCAAACCGCCCGGCGCGTAGCCCCAACTTGCACTGTAGGGCCAAGAAGGCAACGCGCCAATGAGCAGCAGAATGAGGAGGACGATGAGGATTGTTGAAAGGGGCATTTCATTATCTCCGTTTCTATTCCGCGACCTTAATCGCGGTGTATGAGCAATGCTCCGTATGGGTGGCACAATTTGGCGATTGAACGTGATTGGTTCGGCTTGAGGGAACGCTTGACCTCCTCGCCTTGCATAGAGGCGAGGAGGATAACTTCGCAGCCGCCAAGGCCGTATCGAGCCATGCGCGACGCGGCCGTGGTGTCAGCCCGGAAAAATGGCACGAACGAACACCGATTACTGCTGCTTCTTCAGCCAATCGTCGACTTGCTTGCGCACCGCGTCTTTGCCGATGCCGGAGCCTTCCTGAATCTTGCCTTCAAGCTGTTCGCGCTTGCCGGCAATTTTGTCGAGATCGTCATCCGTGAGATGACCCCATTGCTCCTTGATCTTGCCTTTGAACTGCTTCCAGTTGCCTTCGATGCGATTCCAATCCATAGCAAACTCCTTTCGTTTCAACGGTGCGGCAACATTGAGCCGCTGCACCGTGCACCCCTGAACGTCGTTGAGCAGAGTTGGTTCCAACATCGTCTTGGCGTAAACAGCCGAAACTCGGGCTTTTACTCTCGCAATAGGGCTGCGTTGAACGCGACAATCGCTTTCAATATTTCGTGATCAGGAAAGAATACTGGTCAGCTATAAGCGATCCGCATTGCGACAGCCTTCCGCCCCCAAACATTGGCGGAACCGGAACGGACAGTTGCGCGTTAAGCCCCCTTGTTGGAACAGAACGGCAGTCGTAGCTTAGCGTTGTGGCGCGGCAGGGTTCCGCGAATGAGTTCGATGCCGCACAAAATGGAGGGTTAACTTGAGTCTGTCCGAGCAGAGATCAGATTCAGTGCTTCCGGCATGGGTTTTGCGCCTGTTGCCCGCCGGCGACACGGCATTGGGCGACAACGAGCTGCTATTCGGCGAGTTGTTTGAAGCACTTCCCGCAGCCGTTTATACGACCGACACGGAAGGGCGAATCACATACTTCAACGAGGCGGCAGCTGACCTCTGGGGTTGCCGCCCGGAGCTTGGCAAGAACGAGTGGTGCGGCTCATGGCGGCTCTACTGGCCCGACGGCAGACCGATGCGGCACGATGAGTGCCCCATGGCCGTGGCACTGAAGGAAGGACGCCCGATCCGTGGCGCGGAGGCGGCTGGCGAGCGGCCGGACGGCACACGCGTCCCGTTTCTTGCGTATCCGACGCCGCTACGTGACCGGTCAGGCGCGCTGACCGGCGCAGTGAACACGTTGATTGACATCACCGAGCGCAAGCGCACCGAGCTGTTCGAGCAGCGGCTCGCCTCAATCGTCAAGTCCTCTGATGACGCCATCTTGAGTGCAGACCTCTATGATATCATTCGCACCTGGAACCCCGGAGCAGAGCGGCTCTTCGGCTACATGGCAGAAGAAGTTATCGGCAAGCCTCTCACGTTCTATATTCCGATGGATCGCCAGGACGAGGAATCCGATATTCTTTCGCGCATCCGGCGCGGTGAGTGCATCGATCCCTATGAAACCGTTCGCCAGCGCAAGGATGGAAGTTTGGTCGAGATTTCGCTGACCGTGTCGTCCCTCAAGAATGCCGAAGACCGGATCATCGGCGTATCAACAATCGCCCGGGACATCACCGAGCGGCGGCGCGCTCAGGAGCAACAGAATCTTCTCCTCAGAGAGATGAGCCATCGCGTCAAGAACCTTTTCGCCGTTGCGAGTGGCCTGGTGACCCTGAGCGCGCGTTCCGCCCGCACGCCGGCGGACATGGCCCAGGCGGTCCGGGAAAGGCTTGGCGCGCTCGCGCGCGCCCACGGGCTCACCCGACCCGGCCTGGTCGACGGGGACGGGAGACCGAGCCAGGACACGACTTTGCACGCTCTCGTCCAAACGATCTTCGCTCCCTACGTCGATCCGAAACGCATCAAAGGCCACGGGTTCTACATCGTCACCGGGCCTTCTCTGCCGGTCGGCGGGAACGCCGTTACGAGCATTGCTCTTGTCATGCACGAGCTCGCGACGAACGCGGCCAAGTATGGGGCTCTATCGTCTCCTGGGGGCTACATCCGCATCGATTGGTCCGTGAAGAAGGACGAACTTCTGCTGACCTGGAAAGAGCATGGCGGCCCATCCCTCGATGGGCCGACGGAACGCGAAGGGTTCGGAAATTCGCTCGTGCGCGGGATCGTGACAGGTCAGTTCGGAGGTCAGCTTTCCTACGACTGGAACCCCAAAGGTTTGATCATCCGCCTCTCGGTGCCGGTGGAACGCCTCACGATGTGAGATGAGCGGGACATAATTTGCTGTGCCTTTGTTATGCGAGCGCGTTGAACGCCGCAATCGCCGTCCTCAATCCCTGATCAGGACAATGCACGCCAAAACGGCGCTCATGTTGCGGCGAAGGCGGACTGGTCCTAGTCTGGGCGGATGTTCGAAAGTCTCTTTCAATCCTTCGAGGATCGGGCGGATCCCTCGCAAGGCGCGATCAGGATCGCGGCTTTGCGGGCGGAACTTGCTCGCCTTGGGCTGGATGGCTTCCTGGTTCCTCGCGCGGATCAACATCAAAATGAATATGTTGCCGCGTGCGAAGAGCGCCTCGCCTGGCTTTCCGGTTTCACCGGTTCGGCGGGGCTTGCCATTGTGCTCAAAAGGAGGGCCGCGATCTTTGTCGATGGCCGCTATAGCCTGGCGGTCAAGGATCAAGTCGATCTTTCGCTCTTCAAACCGGAGGCTTGGACCGAGACGAGTCCTCAAGATTGGCTCGAAGCCAATTTTAGCCCGGGGGCTCGGCTCGGCTACGATCCCTGGCTGCACACGCCTCGCCAGGTGAAGCGCCTCGGTAAGGCAACGCAAGCCGCGGGCGCCGAGCTCGTTGCGGTGGAGCCAAACCCAATCGACACGATCTGGACGGACCGCCCTGGCCCACCGCTTGGCAAAATCACCTTGCATGGGTTGAGATTTGCCGGCGAGACTGCGAAGCGGAAACTCGCCCGCGCCGCCGCCGCGCTCGGGGCCAAGGATGCGATGCTGGTCAGCGATCCGCACGCGGTTGCCTGGGTCTTCAACATCCGCGGCCATGACGTCGCGCATACGCCCCTGCCGCTTGGCTATGCGTTGATCTTGAAGGATGCCAAGCCGCGCCTTTTCGTCGATGCGCGCAAGCTCGACAATTTTACGCACGACAGGCTTTCTCGCCTTGCCGATATTGAAGAGCCGGCACTTCTTCCGCGCGATCTCGAGGTGCTTGGCCGGGATGGCAAGAAAGTCTTGTTCGATTCCGCGACAGTGCCAGCCAAGCTCGCCGCGATCCTGAAAGAGGCCGGCGGCGCCTGCGAGTTGGGCCAAGATCCGGTCGTCGCGATGAAGGCGCGCAAGAGCGCGACCGAGCTCGAAGGGGCGCGGAATGCGCATTTGCGGGACGGGGCCGCGATGGTCCGCTTTCTGGATTGGTTCGCAATCCATGCGCCGGGCGGAAATCTCAGCGAGATCGATGCGGCGCAAGCGCTCGAGACTTTCCGCCGCGACACCGGCAAGCTGAAGGACGTTTCGTTTCCGTCGATCGCCGCCGCCAACGCCAATGCCGCCATTCCGCACTATCACTTGACGGTCAAGACCAACGCAAAAATCCGCAAAGGGATATTTTTGATTGATTCGGGCGGCCAATATGAGGACGGCACGACCGACATCACCCGCACCCTCGCGGTGGGCAAGCCAACCGCCTTGATGCGCGACCGGTTCACCCGCGTCCTCAAGGGCCATATCGCTATTGCCCGCGCGGTTTTTCCCAAGGGCACAACTGGCGCGCAACTGGATTCCTTGGCGCGCGTTCCTCTATGGCAGGCGGGTCTCGATTTCGACCATGGCACGGGCCACGGCGTCGGCTCTTATTTATCCGTTCACGAAGGGCCGCAGCGGATTTCGAAGCTAGGGACCGCTGCGCTCGAACCCGGCATGATCGTCTCCGATGAGCCGGGCATTTATCTCGCCGGGCATTTTGGCATCAGGATCGAAAATCTGGTCGTGGTCGAGCGCCGGGAGATTGCGGGCTCTGAGCGCGAGATGCTGGGTTTCGAGACGCTGACGCTCGCCCCGCTCGACCTCGCGCTCATCGAGCCAAAACTCCTCGACGGCGAAGAAATCGCTTGGACGAACGCCTATCACGCGCGGGTGTGGCGGGAAATTTCGCCCCTCGTCGAGCCAAAGGTGCGCCGTTGGCTGCGCGGCGCAGCCAGACGGATCGGCGCACGTTGAAAATTCCGAGCGCATTAAAAACCGCATAGGAAACGCCCGTTCATGCCGACACCCTTCGCGCTCGTGATGACAACATGCGGCGATAAGGCGAACGCTGCGATGATCGCCACGCGGCTCGTCGAGGAGCGTCTTTCCGCCTGCGTCCAGATGTTTCCAATCGAAAGCGTTTACCGGTGGGAAGGCACGGTGCAACGCGCAAATGAATGGATGCTGTTTTGTAAGATCAAGTCGCACGACTATGCAAGTGTCGAGGCAGCCATTCGCGCCGCGCATACCTATTCCAATCCGGAGATCGTCGAAGTGGTAATCGAGAGCGGCGCGAACGCCTATCTGGACTGGATCGCGTCAGCGACGCGTGACGAATAGCGTTTCGCCGCGTCTCGACAAAGCTTCGCGGGCGTGCCAAAAGCCGCTCAACGCTTCGCCTGGACCACCCAAACATGCCGGACCTCAAAACTCTGCAACCGCAAATTCTTGGGCAAATCGCCGCCGCTCAAGACGAAGCGGCGCTCGAAGCCGTGCGGGTCGCGGCGCTTGGAAAAAAGGGGACGGTTTCGGTTCTACTCGCGGGTCTTGGCGAGATGGCGCCGGACGCGCGCAAGGAGCGTGGCACCGCGATCAACGCACTCAAGGACGAAGTAACGGAGGCGCTTGCCGCGCGGCGCGCGGTTCTGAAGGAAGCGGCGCTCGAGGCCCGCCTCATGGCGGAGCTCGCCGACGTCACCTTGCCGGTGCCCCCGCATGGGATCGAGGCCGGGCGCATCCATCCGGTGAGCCAAGTGATGGACGAGCTCGCGGTCATCTTCGCCGACATGGGGTTTGCAATCGCCGAAGGGCCGGACATCGAGACCGACGACTATAATTTCACCAAGCTGAACTTTCCGCCGGACCATCCGGCGCGCGACATGCACGACACTTTCTTTTTCAACCCCGGCCCGGATGGTGCGCGCAAGCTGCTGCGCACGCACACAAGCCCGGTGCAGGTGCGCACGATGCTGACGCAAAAGCCGCCGATCAGGGTCATTTGCCCAGGGCGCACCTATCGCTGCGATTCCGACCAGACGCATACGCCGATGTTTCATCAGGTCGAAGGACTGGTCATCGACCGCTCCGCGCATCTTGGCCATCTCAAATGGATTCTCGAAGAATCCTGCAAAGCCTTTTTCGAGGTTCCGGACGTCAAGATGCGGTTCCGGCCGAGTTATTTCCCGTTCACCGAGCCGTCGATGGAAGTTGATATCCAATGCTCGTGCAAGGGTGGCGAGATGCGCTTTGGCGAGGGCGAGGATTGGCTCGAAATTTTGGGCTGCGGCATGGTGCATCCAAACGTCTTGAGAAATTGCGGGCTCGATCCCGATGTTTATCAAGGGTTCGCCTGGGGCGTGGGAGTCGATCGCATCGCCATGCTGAAATACGGGATGCCGGATTTGCGCGCTTTTTTCGAGGCCGACATCCGCTGGCTAAACCATTACGGTTTCCGCCCGCTCGATATGCCGTCTCTTATCGCCGGGTTGAGCGGGTGATGAAGAATTCGCACATCATGTGACTTCGGCCGCGACCGGCGGAGCGCAGCACTTTCAAATCATATCCGGCCGTGGCGTTGCTTCGATCGTGCCCGCGGTTGCGATCGCCTCGATGATCACTTGCGCCTGAGCCAGGGGATATTCATCGGTTAGCGTTAGGTGGATAAAAACCCGGTGGCCCGGCGGCGTCAAGGCGGCAAGCCGCGCCGCCGCGCCGCCAGTGAGATGCAACGTTGGCGTGCCGGACGGCAGATTGACCACCCCCATATCCCGCCAGGCGATGCCAGCGCGAAGCCCGGTGCCGAGCGCCTTGGCGCAGGCTTCCTTGGCGGCGAAACGCTTCGCGTAAGAGGCGGCCCGGCCGGCCCTGCCATCCGATTTCTGCCGCTCGGTCTCGGTAAAGCAGCGCTTAACGAACCGCTCGCCGAAGCGCGCGAGGAAATCCTCGATGCGCCTTATATCGCAAAGGTCGTTGCCGAAGCCGATGATCATTTGGTCACGCTTGGTCCGCCGCCAGCCGCCGTCCCTCGTCCATCGCCGCCCGCATCTTGGCGATTGCCGCGTTAAGACCAATGAAGACCGCTTCGCCGATCAGAAAGTGGCCGATATTGAGTTCGACGATTTCGGCCAAGCCGGCGACGATCCTGGCGGTGGCGAAATCGAGACCATGGCCGGCATGACATTCGAGTCCCAGGCCGCGGGCAAGCGCCGCCGCCTCCTTGACCCGCGCAAATTCGTGTCCGGCCCGCAAGGCCTCTCCATGCGCGAGCGCGTCGCACCAGGCGCCGGTATGAAATTCAGTCACTGGCGCGCCGATGGAGCGCGACGCCCGCACCGCCTCGATAGATGGCTCGATGAACAAGGAGACGCGCACCCCGGCTTTAAGCAGTTCGGCGGTGACGATTTTTAAATGATCGTGGCCACTTATGACGTCGAGGCCGCCTTCGGTGGTGCGCTCGCTGCGCCTTTCCGGGACAAGACAACAGGCATGCGGCCGCGTATCGAGGGCAATCGCCACCATGTCGTCGGTTGCCGCCATCTCAAAATTCAGAGGTTTCGAAATCTCCCGCTTTAGCCGCGCCATGTCCTCGTCGAGAATATGGCGGCGGTCCTCGCGCAAATGGGCGGTAATTCCGTCGGCGCCAGCTGCGATGGCAAGGAGCGCCGCCCGCACCGGATCGGGCAGGGCGCCGCGCCGCGCATTGCGCAAGGTGGCGACATGATCGACATTGACTCCTAGGCGAAGGTATGAGCTCAAGATTTTAATAATACTCTGACTTGGCGGTCTTGGCATTGCTTGTGGAGAGAACCATCCTTGTCATTTTTGTAGGCCTCTATGGAATCGTCAAACCCAATACAAGCTAAGCGATAGATAAGTTTCTTCAAGAAAGGAGAACGAAAATATCCGCCATGAACATCCGGGGTTCGCCTACGAAGGTAAAGAAGGAGGAGCCAAATATGGTCGTACCAGTGCATTTTTTTCACAAGGTCAGGTTTAGCCAGCGTCAGCCACCTCTCCCCGGTTTCTTCAACACAGTCGGTGCAATCAAAATACGAAAACGACCTTGGGAGATCATCTTGTAACTGTTTATTTCCAACTTTTATTAATTCATCATACATATTTCCTAGTGTGGCGTTCCCAATACCTAAGTTTTGTAAATCAAATGTATTTGAAATTCCACACGGTAATCCGAGTATACAGATATTTCCAAGGCGATATCCATATTTATTACTTTTTGTTGGGTATGAAAAATAATTTGCGATCGTTGATATTTGCCGCAGTACTTCATCTCCCTCATTACTGAAAAGAAAAGCTTCCTCGAAACGGGCTAAAGAGTTGGAAAGAAAGTTTGCTCTGTTCGAGATCAATGCTTCAGCGGGGATATCGGGCGAGACAAGCACGAGTCGCTTTAAGCGGAACGCACGGCCAATTTTTGATAGAGCTTGTTTTCCTTTTTCACTGTTCTCGGCAGAGATTCCCTGCTTATTCAAACCTTCTCTCATGGTGGCTGGATCGAAAACATCAGAAAGAATTCGGACCACGCTAGTCACAACATAGCCTCCCATACTGTGACCAATTAAAGA
Organism: Methylocella sp.; assembly: GCA_050728655.1. Taxonomy (GTDB): domain Bacteria; phylum Pseudomonadota; class Alphaproteobacteria; order Rhizobiales; family Beijerinckiaceae; genus Methylocapsa. Next base: position 7,239 of record JBOHJQ010000004.1, on the reverse strand, counting down.
TAACTGCACACGTTTGTGCTGCCTACCTATCCGTGATAACCAATGGCGGTTTTGCCGCTCATCTAATTTTCTGTCGATTTGCCTGATGATTTCGACCAGATCAGGTATACCGAATGAGGTCGCTCTGTAACCGTCTCGAAAGTATACAGAAAGCCGTAAAAGAAATAGCGTGGCCGGAATAGACACAAAAGTCAGTGTGACAGCTATTACAACGAGAGGGTTGGCAATTCCTATAAATATCGTTGTTTCATGCTCTATTGCACCCATATAATGCTCGTACCATGTGAATATCAAAGCAATAATAAGAAATGACAATGAAAGTACTCCTAAACAGAATAACCATCTCAGCAATTTTGGAGATGATTTAAAAATATTTCGTCTATTAGAAAGTATTGCCTCGGAAGGCCAGCGGTATCCTATACACACAACATCTTTATTATTTATTTTATCATCCTCGTGTACACACTCAAATGACTTCCAAAATCCAGGCAATATAACGTCGCGCGGATTGTTGAAGCCGTGCACGCTAATAACGAGTGTTGGATTTTTGGATTGATCTAATGTATCCGCAATTTCATCAATAAAACACCCCTCGCCGTCTACTTTAAGTGGGATTAATTTATATTTATACTTTGTATTGTTTCCAGAATCATCCATGATATCATCTATATTATCTGGAGCGGTACTTTCAACCAAATAGGCATGGAGACTGTAAGGAATATCTGGCTGGGTCTGCATTACAACCTTATATGCAGTGAATAGTTTTGGATTATTTGCTTCCGTCATTTCTGTTTCCCTCTCGTTGATTCCAAACGGCCCTGCTAACCGTTCACCCGCTCGGCCTTGCTGACCACCGGCCGCGCCCGCAAATGCGAGATGATCGTGTTCAAATGCTTCAAATCATTGACCTCGAGATCGATCGTCATCTCCCGAAAATCGGCCGAAAGAGGTTTGATGACGATGTTATCGATATTGGCGGCATGATCGCCGATCACGGTTGCGATCGTTCCCAAGGTGCCAGGCTCGTTGATCGCGGTGATGAGAAGCCGCGCCGGGAACAAGCCATGGCGGCTCTCCTCGATGTCCCAGCGCACATCGAGCCAACGTTCCGGCTCTTCATCGAAGGCGATAAGATCGGGAGATTGAATCGGGTAGATGGTAATTCCCTCGCCGGGTGTCAGAATGCCGACGATACGATCGCCAGGCACCGCGCCACCGTTCGGGGCGAAGCGGACAGGCAAGTCGCCGTGCGGGCCTTGAATGGGGATTGAGTTCTGGTCCGGCTTCCCGCCGCGGGGAAACTTGAAAACCAAACTCGCCGCCTTTTTAAGGTTGAACCAGCCACCTTCCCCGCGCGCACGCGGGACAATCGGCTTGCGCGCTTCCATGAATTCCGGATAGACCGCCCTGACGACATCGCCGGAAAACATCTCGCCACGGCCGACGGCCGCAAGCACATCCTCGATCGCCGTTCGCGCGAGCCGCGGCAGCGCGCTTTTCAGCTTGTCCTCGGTAAAATCCTTGCCGGAGCGCTCAAAAGCGCGGGTGACGATCTGGCGTCCGAGGGCGGCATATTGCGCGCGGACGGCATCACGGGTCGCACGCCTTATCGCCAGGCGCGCCTTGCCGGTCATGACAAGGCTTTCCCACACGGCCGGCGGCGTCTGGCCTTCGGCGCGCGCGATCTCGACCTCGTCGCCGTTTTGCAATTCGGACAAGAGCGGCGCATTTCGGCCGTTGATCTTGGCGCCGACCGCGGAATGGCCCACATCGGTATGAACCGCATAAGCGAAATCGACGGGCGTCGCGCCGCGCGGTAGCGCGATCAGGCGGCCGTTCGGAGTGAAGCAGAACACCTGGTCGTGAAAGAGTTCAAGTTTCGTATGTTCGAGAAATTCCTCTGGCGTGGCGCCCTCGGCGAGCAAGGCGACCGTGCGGCGCAGCCATTGGTAGGAGCGGCTCTCGCTTGTTAAACTCTCCTTGCCTTTGATCCGTCCATCCTTGTAGAGGGCGTGCGCGGCAATGCCGTTGCGGGCGATATCGTGCATGAGTTCCGTGCGCACCTGGAGTTCGGCGCGCTGCCGGCCCGGCCCAACGACGGTCGTATGGATCGATTGATAGTCGTTTTGCTTCGGCGTCGAAATATAGTCCTTGAAACGGCCCGGAACAACAGCCCATTTGGTATGCACAACACCGATGACGCGATAGCAATTATCGACGTCCTCAACAATAACGCGGAAGCCGAAGATGTCGGACAGCTGCTCGAAAGCGATCGATTTCCGCTCCATCTTGCGCCACACCGAATAAGGCTGTTTCTGCCGCCCTTCGACCTTGGCGTCGATACCTCTGGCGGCGAGTTCAAAGGTCAGCTCCTTCTCGATCGTGACGATGATTTTCCCATTCTTCCGGCGCAGATCGTCGAGCCGCGCCGCGATCATCGCGTAGGCGTCGGGCATGAGATGGCGAAATGCTAAATCGTCGAGTTCGTCGCGCATTTGCTGCATGCCCATGCGGCCGGCGAGCGGCGCATAGATATCGAGAGTTTCCTCGGCGATCCGCGCCCGCTTGTCCGGCGCCACGAAATGCAGCGTGCGCATATTATGCAGGCGGTCGGCGAGCTTGACGAGAAGCACGCGAACGTCTTCAACCACGGCCAGGAGCAGCTTACGGAAATTTTCCGCTTGCGCGGCGCGCTTCGAAACAAGGTCGAGTTTCTTGAGCTTGGTCAGTCCGTCGACAAGACGGCCGATATCGCTGCCGAAAAGCTTGTCGATTTCCTCGCGCGTCGACTCGGTGTCCTCGATCGTATCGTGCAAGACAGCCGCGACAATCGTCGCCTCGTCGAGCTTCATGTCGGTAAGAATGGCGGCGACTTCGAGGGGATGCGAAAAATATGGATCGCCGGAGGCGCGTATTTGCGCTCCATGCGCCTTCATCGCATAGACGTAGGCGCGGTTGAGCGCCACTTCGTCGGCTTGCGGGTTATAGCGCCGGACCCGTTCGACGAGTTCATATTGGCGCATCATAATTTTGCCGGCCCGCGACAGGACTCGTCAGGTCATGCTCCGGTATGCATTCGACCGGATCCTGCTCGTTGTCTCTTTATTTTATCGCATGATCCGGCCCGGAAAATCCGCAACTTGCCGGATCAGGTCAAGCTTTAAGCGGGTCAGGTTGCCGCCAAAGCCAAGGTTCAGTCGCCCTCGTCCTCGGTGTCGGCGGGCGGGACAAGATCCTCGAGCCCTCGCAACAGGTCTTCCTCAGTCATCCGGTCGAACGCCCCCACGGCATCGGATCCCTCGAGAGTCGAGGATAGCGCCGGCACAGTTTCGGCCTCCGGTTCATCCACCTCGACTTGTTTTTGCAGGGATTGAATAAAATCTTCTTTGAGATCCTCCGGCACCAAGGCGGATTCCGCGATCTCGCGCAGGGCGATCACAGGATTTTTGTCGTTGTCGCGGTCGACCATTGTTGCCGCGCCGGCGGCGATCATGCGCGCCCGGTGGCTGGCGACCAGAACAAGTTCAAAACGATTTTCAACTTTGTCTACGCAATCTTCAACGGTGACGCGGGCCATGCCATGCGCACTCCTTGTGAACGCGACCTTTTTGGGTTAAACTCTTGTTATCCGTTTTGCGATCGCTCTGGCAACTCTTAATTCAGGCGTGGCCGCTGCGGATGGCGGAGCGAAGCAATAAAATCCGGCGGCGTGGCCCTTCGCCTTAATATTATCATTTTGATGCTGAACCTACGCATATAATGGCCCTTGACGCAATGTGAGGCGGACCACATAATTGCGTTAAAATCGCTGGCATAGGGGGATTGTTCTCGCTCCTCGCTAGATGAGTAATGACGAAGAACGTCACACGATAGCTTTATGAGACACGTTTATGGCTGACCAAGAGCGAATTGCGCTATTCATTGATGGCGCGAATCTGTATGCGACGGCTAAATCGCTGGGTTTCGACATCGATTATAAGCGCCTGCTTAAGGAATTTCAAAGCCGGGGAAAATTAATCCGGGCATTTTATTATACTGCCCTGGTGGACGATCAGGAATACTCCTCGATCCGGCCGCTCGTTGATTGGCTGGATTATAATGGCTTCGCCGTGGTGACCAAGCCGACCAAGGAGTTCGTGGATTCCCTCGGCCGGCGCAAGGTCAAGGGAAATATGGACATCGAGCTGGCCGTGGACGCCATGGAAATGGCCGACCACATCGATCATCTCGTCCTTTTCTCCGGTGATGGCGACTTCCGCTCCCTGGTCGAGGCGGTGCAGCGCAAGGGCGTCCGCGTTTCCGTCGTTTCGACGAATGCGACGCAACCCTCCATGGTGGCCGATGAGTTGCGCCGCCAGGCGGACGAATTCATCGACATTACGCATCTCGCCGCGAAAATCGGCCGCGACCCCGTCGACCGGCCCGAACGCTCGCAAAGGCCGCAAGACCGGCGCCCAGCGGCGGTGGGCAATTTCGATCCGGCGCTGGCCGAGGATCGTTCGTAAGATCGTTTCGCGCGGAGTCAATTGCGGCGAGGGGGCAAACCATCGTGGCGGCGCCCCGGGAACGCCCACTCGCCCGTGATCCGGACCCGAACTGCTCGTTTTGCCCGCGCCTCGCAACATTTCGCGATTCCCTCAGGGCAGCGCAGCCAGAATGGCACAATGCGCCAGTTCCGGCTTTCGGAGCGCTTGACGCGCGGCTGCTGGTGGTTGGCCTCGCGCCTGGCCTGCGCGGTGCCAACCGCACGGGACGGCCCTTTACCGGCGATTTTGCCGGCGACCTTCTCTATGAGACACTGATCGAATTCGGCTTTGCCGCGGGTGCTTACGGGGCGTCTATCGACGATGGCCTGCGACTCGTCTCATGCCTGATTACCAATGCCGTGCGCTGCGTGCCGCCGCAAAACAAGCCGACGCCGTCAGAAATCAAAAACTGCCGTCCGTTTCTCGCGGCAACGATCGCGGCGCTGCCGGACCTGCGCGCGATTGTCGCCCTCGGCCGGATTGCCCATGAGTCGGTCGTTCGTGCCTTCGGCCTGAAGCCGGCCGCGTTTCCCTTCGCGCATGGCGCCGAGCATGTCTTGGTTGCAGGCGAACCGGCCCGGCATCGCTTTCCCGCGAGCGCGGGGGTGACTTCGCTCGTCGACAGTTATCATTGCTCCCGCTACAACACCAATACCCGCGTGCTGACCCAGGAAATGTTCCGGGTTGTTTTTGCCAAAGCCCGCGCAAGGCTTTGAGGTTTGCATCTCGGCAAAGCGGACGGGGAGAGAATTCGCCAAGCGGCGGCGATATGTAATCGCGACGTTTCAGCGCGGACTCCGAACCTGAGGGGAGCAGCAAGGACCCGAATCTTGCCCCCGATCGCGGCGATCGATTTTCTTGAACGGCGCCGAAGCCGCTAGCCGCGGCGCTTGCGCGTGGATGGCAAGAGCGGAATCACCTTGCCGGTGGATAGCCGCTATTGACGAGATGCCCGAGAGTTGCCCAAGGGACGCCTACGTTCGTGCTGCCTCGCTCCGCAGCAGCGCCTTGAATTTGGCAAAAACTTGCTCGATCGGATTGTGATCTTGGGAGTAAGGCGGCAGGTCGAGCAAGCCGGCAGCCGCCACGGCGACATCCGACTCACGGACGAAACCGCGCGAGAGGCAGCGACTCGCTGCTCAGGCCTCGCCGCGATGCGCCTTATCCCGATCGGCAACGTTCATGATTTCCTCGACCGCGGCGACGAGAAGCTCATCCATCTTCCTGCGTATCTCGGTGTCCGGCATACCGACTCCCGCGCGGTCAAAGTCGGCGCGTATAGTCTTGAGAATCTGGTCCGCGCTGTCTTTCTCGATTGCGGTAGCGACGAGGCGGCTTGCGAAAGCTTCCGCCGCCGTGCCGGTCTTGCCGAGTTTTTCGGCAGCCCAAAGTCCGAGCCTTCTGTCGCGCCGCGCCCTCGCCTTGAATTTCAGTTCTTCGTCATGGGCGAGTTTCGCTTCGAAAGCATGCTCCCGCTCGTCGAAAGTCGTCATGATATTCTCCATGGCACCGCTGCATCTCCACGTTTAAGTGCCAACTACGATATAGCAATAGCTTGCGAAAGCGCCATGCCTGACAAAGCAACGTTGCAGCTCGATTTCGTCCTGTATCCGGTTGCGAATCTCTGCTAAAGGTGAAACGTCCGTGTCGACAGGGAGGGATCGATCCTACGAGAATCTATTTGCCAGCCTGGCGTAGTGTTAGCTTGGCATTGTGCGGAAATCGGCTGTCGGATCGGTTGGGTTTGGCTTGGTTGCTCCGGCACCGGAAGACGCTGCACCCCCAGATCCGCGGCAACAAATAAGCGCATAGCCTACTGCTCCCGCCCGCCTTTGACGTCCATTGCGATGGCGCGTCCGGATGTGGGACATAGGACGTTCAAAGGAGCCACGGCCACCCATGGATCATCTCAAGCCACGGTTAATCCCAATGAATCGCCGCCGCCGCATTTACGAAGGCAAGGCAAAGGTGCTCTATGAGGGTCCCGAACCGGGTACGCTCATCCAGCACTTCAAGGACGACGCCACCGCGTTTAACGCCAAGAAGCACGAGGTAATCGACGGAAAAGGGGTGCTCAACAACCGGATCTCCGAGTTCGTTTTTCAACATCTCAACGATATCGGCGTTCCGACGCATTTCATTCGCCGCCTAAATATGCGCGAGCAATTGATTCGGGAAGTGGAAATCGTACCGCTCGAAGTGGTTGTCCGCAATGTCGCGGCCGGGTCCCTCGCGACCCGGCTTGGGATCGAGGAAGGCACCCAATTGCCGCGCTCGATCATCGAGTTCTACTACAAGAATGACGAGCTCAACGACCCGATGGTTTCCGAGGAGCATATCACGGCGTTCGGCTGGGCGAGCCCGCAGGAGATCGACGACATCATGTCGCTCGCGATAAGGGTCAACGATTTCCTATCCGGGCTTTTCCTTGGCGTCGGCATAAGGCTTGTCGATTTCAAGATGGAATGCGGCCGCCTGTGGGAAGGCGATATGATGCGCATCGTCGTTGCCGATGAGATTTCCCCCGATTCCTGCCGCCTTTGGGACATCAAATCGAACGACAAGCTCGACAAGGACCGTTTCCGACGCGATCTCGGCGGGCTGGTCGAGGCGTATACCGAAGTCGCGAGGCGGCTCGGTATCTTGCAGGAAAACGAGCAGCCCCGCGCCAATGGGCCAAAGCTCGTCCAGTGAGGGTTGCCTGTCTCCGCAC